>NZ_LSMM01000017.1:0-10348 GCF_001566815.1 Marinobacter sp. Hex_13 | reverse complement strand
TGTTGCGGGGACGGCTCTTTGAGCATGGGGCAGCCTCTGAAAAGTCGATACCCCAATTACAGCAAACCCCCGCCAAAATGGCGAGGGTTTGTCAGCAATCTGGGACGGCCCGAAAGGCCGTCCTTTTTTACATCTGGCTGGCTACAAATTCCGCCAGGGCAAGGGCAACACAACCAGGTGCTGCGACCTGGGGAACGTGACCGGTATCCAGAGAAACGATCGATGCGCCCGGGACCAGCTGCTGCATTCGCCGTTGCACCGGCAAGATCACAGAGCGGTCTTGCCTCGCCTCGATGTACAGCCTTGGCAGCTTTCCAAAACGGGCGTCAGTCCAGTGAGGCACCAGCATCCGGCTGCCCTCGGCCTGTGGATTGAAGCGGGGAATTGCCTGCTCGGCAATGGACTCACTGACGTCTTGCAGGAAAATCTGACGTATGGCATCTGCCGGTACGCGGGAAACCTGCCCGTTGTCTTCCCAGGTCAGAAACGGGCCAATGCCGGAGGCTTCGGGGTACTGTTCCCGCATGTCGCTGACGATTTGGCCAAAACCCGTACCGGAAGGCAGCATCATGCCCGCCAGGTAGGCAACGCCAATGACTCGTTCAGGAATGGCTTCTGCCAGTTGGGTTGCAACGGCACCGCCCCCGGAATGCCCCACCAGTAGCAGTGGGCCTTCGACCTTCTGAAGCATCTTTTCCAGGTCGTCGACGCATTGGCTGAGAGAGGCGTCGGCCGGGTTGCCCAGGCGGCTTCCGCACCCCGGGAGATCCGGTGCCATAACGTTGAAGCCCTGCTCTTTGAGATAAGGGGTGATGGTTTCCCATACCCAGCCGCCGGCCCAGGCGCCATGGATCAGAACGGCGGTCGTCATTTGTTCAGGCATAGGTTCTCCGGTACATCTCCATCAGGTGGGCTTCAACCGTTGTGGACGGGTAGTGAGGTTGCTCACCCTCGGAAAGGCAGGTAGGCAGGCAGGTGACGGTGTGGTCGGGGTTGCCGCTGAAGAAAAACGGCACCGAGTAGCGTTCGGCGCCCGACGTATTGACGACCCTGTGCAGGGTTGAGCGGTAACAGTCGTTGGTCCAGCGGGCGATCATGTCGCCAAGGTTGACCACAAAAGTGCCGGGGATGGGTTTTGCTTCGATCCACTGCTCACAACGGACATCCCACACCTGAAGCCCCGGCTTGTCGTCTAACAGCAAGACGGTGATGCCGCCAAAATCTGTGTGGGCTCCGCACCCTTTTTCCCCGGGAGCCGGCTGGGCGGGTTGAGGTGGGTAGTGCAGCAATCTCAGGGTGGATAATGGTTGGTGGCAGAAGTCCGTAAAAAAGTCCGGTTTCAGATCCAGGGTTAGGGCCAGAGCCTCCATTATGCGGGTGCTGAGCTGGTTCATGGCGTTGAAGTATGAGGTCATGGTGTTGCGGAAGCCGGGCAGTGTTTCTGGCCATTGGTTTCCACCCTGGTTGAATCGGCCGGCCTGTACGCGGGGGTCGGTTTCGTCCAGCTCTTCGCCTATGTAGAACCCTTCTTTCAAGTCTGGGGGCGCGCCGGTCTCCAAAGTCTGCCCCCTCATTGATTCATAGCCTCGGTTCGCTCGGGAGTGAGCCTTGTGGATCGCCTGTTTGTGTTCTTTTGGCAGGTTGAACAGAGCCTGTGACTCCCTGAATACCTGATCGATCAGCTCTGGGGGGATGCCATGTTCGCGGATATAGAAGAACCCCGTATGCAGACAGGCTTCGGTCAGCGAGCTCGTCAGCGCCTGCCTTTGTTGCTCGGTTCCCGAGAGTAACGACAGGTCAATGATGGGTAATGAACCGCCTGTTTCATTCGTGCTGCTCATGCTTTAACTCCGGTTTACGATTCTAAAACTGTCCATGTGGTCAGTAATTCACAAAGCGTGCCAATCAAGAAATATCGTTGGTCGGGCGGATGGCCGGAAATACCACGGTTTTCGAGGGTTCAGTGGCGTTGCAGCGGATTTCGTAAAGGCTTCATATCAGGGCGGCTCCCCATTTAATGCACCAGATTCGCGCGCCATAAAACGCGGTCCAGCGCTTGTTTGGGCTTACATGTAGAGATGTGTGGGCTGGCCTTCCACACGCAACACAGGCCCGGAAACTGGAGTGTTTTCAGCGGTAAAGGTGAGGTTTCCAACGAATTGTGCGGTAACAGACATATTCTGGCCTGTCCTTTGCAGTTCAGTTTTAAAACCTGACCGAATGATCAATAAAGCTCGGAAAGATTAAACCCGAAGGAGAATACTCATGCACAAAGGTTTCAAACGCTCGATTCTGATCGCTGCCTCACTGGCTGGCGGGTTGATGGCTCAGGCAGCATTGGCGGCCGACAAAGTGGTTTACCAACTGGATTGGCTGCCAGGGGGGGATAAGTCACCGGTGTATGTAGGTGTACAGGAGGGATTCTTTGAAGCCGAAGGCCTGGAAGTCAAAATCGCCAGTGGCCGGGGTTCGACCGACGCGATTACCAAGATTGCCACCGGACAAGCCGACATCGGCAGCGCAGACATCGGGGCGCTGATGGCAGCCAAGGTCCAGGACAATAGTCTGCCGGTGACAGCCGTCTATAGCATCTTCAACCAGGCACCTCATGCGTTCTTTACCTTGCAGAAGGCCGACATCAGCGAGATGACGGATATCGAGGGCAAGAAAGTCGCTACATCACCGTTCACATCCTCCAATGCGTTCCTGCCGCTGGTGCTAAAAGAGAACGGCATGGCTGAGGATGCGGTGAGTTTGACCAAGGCTGACCCAGGTGCCCTGGGGCCGATGCTGATGAACGGTGGAACCGACGCCATCATTGCCTGGGTCACGAATATCGCCCTGTTTGCAGATCAGGCCAAAGCCACCGGTAACGAGCTGGTGGTACTGCCATGGTCCGATGCCGGACTGGAACTTTACTCGGCATCCGTGGTGGCCAGCGAGGCCTTCCTGAGTGAGCGTCCGGACGTGGCCAAGCGCTTCTTGCGGGCTTTTGACAAGTCTCTCAAGTTCACCAGCGAGAATCCGCGCAAGGCAGCCGAAGCTCTGAACAGCATGGTGCCGGAAGTGGATGTCGATGTAGCAACCGGCCAGATTGGCGACACCATGAAGTTGGTTATGAACGACGTCAGCGACCGGGATGGCCTGGGAGCCCTCACTGAGGAACGTGTGGCGCTGACCTGGAGCTGGGTGGCGCAAGCCGAGAAACTGGCCGGTGATGCACTGGACCCGGAAATCATCATCGACCGGACCCTTTTTGAGGCGCTGTAAGCATGACTGAGCCCGCCACTAATCGTCCGTTTGTGCGGCTCTCCGGAGTCGGGCACCGTTACGATCCCAACCCGGCAATCCCGCCCGCGGTCACCGGTATTGAACTGGACATCCGCCGTCACGAGTTCGTGGCGGTGGTGGGACCTTCCGGCTGCGGAAAATCCACCTTGCTGCGGATGATTGCCGGGCTGTTGACCCCAACAGAGGGACAGGTCTCGGTATTTGGAAAGCAGGTCTCCGGACCCCGGGACGACGTTGGTATCGTGTTTCAGAAACCAACGCTGTTGCCTTGGCTGACTGTCCGAAAGAACGTGCTTTTCCCGCTCAAGCACAAGTTCGGCCGTTACGGTCGTGACGATGAAAAGCGTGCGGACGCCTTGCTGGCCATGGCGGGCCTGGAAAGTTTTGCCAACAAGATGCCGAATGAGCTCTCTGGCGGCATGCAGCAACGGGTCGGAATCGTTCGGGCGCTGTTGCTGAACCCGGATATTCTGTTGATGGATGAACCTTTCTCGGCACTCGATGCAATGACTCGGGAGCAGATCGGGTTCGATCTTCTGAAAATCTGGCAGGAAAACCCCAAGACCGTGCTATTCATTACCCATTCCATCGCCGAAGCCGTGCTGCTGGCAGACCGGGTGCTGGTGATGAGCAAGCGCCCCGGTACCGTGTTGGAGATGGTGGATGTGGACCTGCCTAGGCCACGCACGACCCAAACCATATCCGAACCCAGATTCGGCCAGTTAACTGAGCGACTGAGGAAGCATATCTATGAGCCTGAAGCTTGAGAATAGGGCCGGCCGCTCCCTGTTGACGGCGGCGCCCTGGTTGTTCTTTGTGGCGCTGGTTCTGCTATGGGAACTGGTTTGTCAGGGGTTCTCTTTGCCGGCCTATGTATTGCCAGCCCCCTCGGCCATCGTCGAGGCTTTTTTCAATGTGGAGATGAGCCGCTGGTTTACCCATCTGTGGGCGACCCTGCGGGTGGCTTTGATGGGGTTCGCGGCGTCCATCCTGGTGGCGATTCCCATTGCCATCGCCATGATGCGATCGGAGCTGCTGTCGCGCACTCTCTTTCCGTTACTGGTGGTGGTTCAATCCACCCCGGTGGTGGCGGTTGCGCCACTGATCATCGTATTGATGGGGTCCGATGACCCATCACGGGTATTGATTACCTGCCTGCTGACGTTCTTCCCGCTGGTGGTTTCGACTGCGACCGGGATCAACGAAACCCCCGATGAACTGGTTGAATTGAGTCGTTCGCTGGATGCCCCGCTGCGTAGGGAAACCTGGCAGATCCGGATTCCTTACGCCATTCCGCATATTTTCAGCGGCCTGCGCGTGGCCATCACTCTGGCCATTATCGGCGCCGTGGTGGCGGAATTTGTTGCCGCCGAAGAGGGACTGGGTTACTTCATTCAGTTCTCGACGTCGTTTTTCCGGATTCCGCAGGCCTTCGCGGGGCTGTTCTTTCTGGCAGTGGTCAGCCTGTTGCTGTTCAAGTCGGTGCACTGGGCGCAGCAGATCTTTTTCCCATGGAGCCTGCCCAAAAAACAGGGCTAAGCATGTCATAAGAGGTTAACGAATTGTCTGAACAGGAAAGATTGAACAATACCGATCTGGCAATGATGCAAAAGGTCATCGCCATGGCAAACGGGCTGGCGGAAGACGGAGTACATCCGTTTGCCGCCTTGTTGGTCGACAGTGAAGGCTCTGTCTTGATGGAGCAGGGCAACGCTTACCTCCCGGACCGTGATATGACAGGTCATGCCGAGCGCGTTCTGATGACTCGGGCCAGCAAGGCCTGGCGTCCAGACTTTCTGGCCGGTTGCACCATGTACGTATCCGCAGAGCCTTGTTGCATGTGTGCCGGTTCGGCCTACTGGGCCGGTTTGGGGAGAATAGTCTACGGGCTCAGTGAACACCGGCTGAAGAACATTACCGGCAACCATCCCGAAAATCCGACGCTCGATCTGCCCTGCCGGCAGGTGTTTGATTCCGGACAGCGCGAAGTCGAGGTGATCGGGCCGGTCCTGGAGGACGATGCAGCAAAAGTGCATGAAGTATTTTGGCAGAAGCACGGACAATGAAGGAGGGCGTCATGACAGCAAGCCGTGTCACCGTGGTTGTTGATTCCCGATACGGCAGCACACTGGCGCTCGCCCGAGCAGTGGCGTCAGGCGCATTGTCGGAAGGTGCGGAAGTTCGTCTTTGCCGAGTGGCCATAGATGAGCCCGAATTCAGTGTGGACTCGGAACGGGCTGATTTTATTGCGGCCCAGGCAGAATTCCGTGCGCTACCCAGAGCCACTGCCGATGATCTTGACTGGGCAAAAGGAATTGTCTGGGGGTCTCCCACCCGATATGGGTTGATGAGTACACCGCTTAGGGCGTTTATCGATGAAGTGGCACCTCTTTGGCGGCAAGGTGCCTTGATCGGCAAAGTGGGGGCTGCGTTTACCTCCACGGGAGGTATGCATTCTGGAAACGAGATGACGTTGCTCTCTCTTTTATTGCCCTTCATGCAGCATGGGATGGTGTTGGCCGGTGTTCCCCACAGTGTTCCGGAGTTGGTGCGGACCGAAAAAGGAGGTTCGCCCTATGGGGCGACAACGGTTACTGGATTCGATGGAAACAGGGGAGTTGACGAGAACGAACTTGCCATTGCCCGTGCATTGGGGGCAAGGGTGGCGAGACTGTCAGGCTGGGTAACACTCGAGCCATCGTCGGTTGAACTTGCGGCATACGCCACCTAGGTCGAGGGAATGGTGTAAGCGTGACGTTGTGTAGTCCTTTTGCCGCCTTCGGGCGGTTTTTTTTGGCTTGTTCAAAAGTAGAGCAGTTGGCCAGAGTTTGTTTAAAACTGGTGCGTTTTTCTGTGTTCTATATTTTTTAAGCTAATGATATTAAATAATAAAAACTTATTTCTTATATGGCATGAAGGTTGCCTTATAAAACCTGAGCAATTGGTCAATTAAAAGAGGCGTAAACCGCCTGGTCTAGGAGAGTATCCATGAAGATGAAGCTAAGCACCGTTCTGGGTGGTTCGATCATGATGGCCGGCCTGGTCGCTTTTTCGCCGGTAAATGCGGACGAGTTGGATAAGGTCGTATTTGGAACCAACTGGTATGCCCAAGCTGAGCATGGTGGCTTTTATCAAGCACTGGCAACAGGCCTTTACGAGGGGCACGGGCTGGATGTAGAAATCAGAATGGGTGGCCCGCAGGTAAACGGAACCCAGTTGTTGGTAACTGGGCGCTATGACCTGCTCATGGGCTATCCCATTGGCAACATTAACGCGGTCGAGAAGGGCTTGCCCGTTATGACCGTGGCTGCCTCCATGCAGGGAGATCCTCAGTCATTGGTTGCGCATCCCCACGTTGAATCCATTGAGCAGATCAAGGAAGAGGGCCTGCCCATTTATCTGGCAACCCATGCCCATTCCACCTTTTGGCCATGGCTGAAGGCAGAGTACGGGTTCGAAGACGATGTTGTGCACGCCTATACCTTCAGTGTTGCGCCATTTCTGACCGATGAAAGCATTGTTCAGCAGGGCTACCTCTCGTCGGAGCCTTTTGCAATCCAGAAAGGGGGAATTGAGCCGAACGTCTTCCTGTTGTCGGACTACGGTTACCCTCCGTACGCCACCACCATCGAAACCACAACCGACATGATTGAAGAGCGGCCAGACGTGGTCAAACGGTTTGTGCAGGCAAGCATGGAAGGCTGGCAAAGCTACCTGGAGAACCCGGAGCCCGGGAACAAGCTCATCATGCAGGAAAACCCTGAGATGACGCCTGAGCAAATTGCCTATGGCATCGAAAAGATCAAGGACTACGAACTGGTGACTGGCGGCGACGCGGGAACCCAGGGAATTGGAGTGATGACCGAAGAACGTTGGACGAAGATCAAGGATTTCATGGTTGGCGCAGGCCTTGCGTCGGCAGATCTTGATCTCAGCAAGGTTTTCACCCTGGAATTTCTGCCCGAAGAGCCGGTGCTGCCGTAAGCATCGAACCCTATCCTGATGCCGGTCGGTGACGCCATTGATCGGCCCTGGAGATATCATTATGACAGCGGACAAAGTAACACCCCTGAATCCGGCCCGGGAGCCGAATGTTATGGCTCCAGCGCCAGAGGCGCTCGCCCCGGGCAGACCGGTCCTGCAGGTGGACGGGGTTAACAAAATCTACAGCAATGGCACGGTCGCTCTGAAAGGAGCCGATCTGACTATAAAACAGGGGGAGTTCGTCAGCCTCCTGGGGCCTTCCGGGTGCGGCAAGAGTACCTTACTCCGGATTATGGCGGGCCTGGGTGAAGTGACCACCGGTACGGTCAAATGGTGGGAGCAGGATTACGGAGTGGTTGGCAGCAAGGGCCGGAAGCTGGCCTTCGTGTTTCAGAATGCCACGCTGATGCCCTGGGCTCGGGTACGTAAAAATATTCGTCTCCCGCTGGATCTGGACCACGCTGGTAATGCACCGGAAGTCGAGAAAAAGATTGATGACGCCCTCGATATGGTGGGCCTGACGGGGTTTGATGAGAGCTTCCCGAGAGAGCTTTCCGGCGGCATGCAAATGCGAGCGTCCATCGCCCGGGCCATGGTAACCGAACCTAACCTGTTGTTGATGGATGAACCTTTCGGAGCCCTCGACGAGATGACCCGCAACAAGCTGAATGACGATGTTCTGAAGCTCTGGCGAGAAAAGGGCTGGACCATTGTCTTCGTGACTCACAGTGTTTACGAGGCGGTCTATCTGTCCAGTCGGGTGGTTGTCATGGCGGCTCGCCCCGGACGGATCGTGGATGACATCGAAATCAAAGAACCCTATCCCCGTTCCCCTGATTTCCGGGTATCCACCGAATTTGCCGGATATTGTCGGCAGGTGTCGATGGCTCTTGAGCGAGCCAGTGCCATGGGAGAAAGCAAAGAGGGGAGTGATTCATGAAAACACCATTGATCCAGAACGAGCGCTTTGTTCAGGTCGCTGCCCCTTTGCTTGTGGGAGTCTTGGTGCTTCTGATGTGGCAATTGACGGTGGTGGCGTTTGAAGTACCGAAATACATTGTGCCCAGCCCCGTGGATATCGGGCAGTCGCTGGTGTCTGATTTCAATTCGCTGTTTAATGCCTTGATGATGACCCTCAAGGTAACCTTCCTGGCCTTTGCTATTTCGGTGGTTCTGGGAGTGGCGGCCTCGTTGCTGTTCGTGCAGAGCAAGTGGATTGAGATCAGTCTGTTCCCCTATGCGGTGCTGATGCAGGTAACACCGATTGTGGCCATTGCGCCATTGATCATCATCTGGGTAAACGACACCACGTGGGCTCTGACCATCTGTGCGGTGATCGTAGCTATTTTCCCGATTATCTCCAACACCACACTGGGGCTGCGAAGTGTCGATCCGAACCTGTTGAGCATGTTCCGGATGTATCGCACCAGCCGCTGGCAGGAATTGGTGCGTTTACGTGTTCCGAGCGCCCTGCCTTACTTCTTCGGAGGCTTGCGCATCAGTTCCGGGCTGGCTTTGATCGGTGCGGTGGTGGCCGAGTTCGTTGCTGGTACCGGGGGAGCCAAGGCCGGCCTGGCCTACATGATCCTGCAATCCGGCTACAATCTGCAGATTCCCAAAATGTTTGCGGCGCTGATTCTGATCACCGTAACGGGAATCCTGTTGTTCGCACTGATGGTCTGGATGTCCGACCGGGCACTGCGTAACTGGCATGAGAGTGCATTGAAGGTCGAGCACTGACCATGTCGCGGTCTACTTCGGTAATGCCTGCATCGGGTGCCGGCTATGCTTGGCGCAACGGGTACCTGCTGGTGGCCTTTACCGCACTGGCCTGGGGGATTAATTTCCCCATCATGAAGATAGGCCTGGCCTACAGCCCGCCGCTGTTGTACACGACCTTGAGGATGGTCCTCGGGACCCTCACCATGTTCTTGATTGCGCGAATGATGGGCATTCTCCGGATGCCGCACCGGGCGGACATACCGGTGGTTTTCTCCGTGGGCATTCTTCAGAACATGGGGTTTATCACCTTGGTGACCTTTGGCATGCAGTATATGCCCGCCGGTCGGGCGGCGATTCTGGCCTATACTTCACCAATCTGGGTGGTGCCGGCAGCCGCCTTGTTCCTCGGCGAGCGCTTAACCTTGTTCAGGGCATTGGGTGCCGGATTTGGACTCGCTGGACTGCTGGCTATATTTAATCCACTGACCGTCGACTGGCACGCTGAAGGGATGGTGACCGGGGGCGGATTGATCGTTCTGGCGACGATTGTCTGGACGGCAGGACTGATTCATGTCCGTCGGCATCAGTGGCGCGGGGATGTGCTGTCGCTGATACCCTGGCAACTGCTTTCGTCATTGCTGCTATTGGTACCCTTGGCCCTTTTCGTGGAAGACCTTGCTACCATCCGATGGGAGCCAGCTTTTCTGGTGAACATCTTCTTCAGCGGCGCCATTGCATCGGGCCTTTGCGTTGCAGCTCAGGTCGGTGCCATCCGGTCTTTACCCGCAGTGACCATGTCGCTGAGTTCCGCCGCGGTTCCAGCGGTTGGGCTGCTCTCATCTGCCGTTGTTCTGAATGAACAGCCGAGCGGCTCGGATATTTTCGGGTTCTGCTTGGTTGGTCTGGGAATTCTGGTGGTCGGGCTAGCGGATCGACGACAGGCTCAGCGCGCGCGGAATATTGCTTATCAGAATGGAATTAATTAAAAAAGTCTGGGTACCCCCCCAGCGTCGCTGAGGGGCCGATCGACCCAATCCCGACGTTCGGAAATTTTGTCGCGATCGTCGTTGGATACCTCTGGCGCGGAACGTCGTTATTGGCTCCGGCCCGCCAGAGGATGGTAATAGGCGGTCGCGCAATTAGGCTTTTGAAGCCATGGTTTCGGACAATAGTTCAACTCGATCCTGGCCCCAGAACTGTTCGCCATCCAACACATAGGCCGGAGCTCCGAGAATCCCATCGCCAATCGCTTCGTCGGTATGACGGTCGTACTGTTCAGTAACGTCTGATGACCGGGCCGCTTCAAGCAGGCCTTCTGCATCCAGTTCAAGGGTGTTCAGGATGTCACGAA
>NZ_LSMM01000016.1:0-10373 GCF_001566815.1 Marinobacter sp. Hex_13 | reverse complement strand
GGTGGCTTTGTCGGCGTTGATGTATTTTTTGTGATTTCTGGTTATTTGATCACTGGCATCGTCGCTAAAGAAATTCGTCAGGGTACGTTTTCCTTCGGCAGCTTCTACCAGCGCCGGGTAATTCGGTTGGCGCCAGCCTATTTTCTGGTTTTAGTGGCAACCAGTATGCTTGCCGGCATGTACATGTTGCCGGCGGAGCTGGTCGATTATTCGCGTAGCGTGATTTATTCCACCCTGTTTGCCGCCAATTTCTACATGTGGAATGCCGTTGGTGGTTATTTCGGGGCAGGGGCGGATACCATTCCGTTGCTGCATTTGTGGTCTCTGGCGGTCGAGGAGCAGTTCTATCTGGTCTGGCCAACGCTGTTGTTGATTGTCGCTACCGGGCGCCGTCATCTTCTGTTGGCTGTGATTGTGATTACGTTGGTGGCTCTGGTGGTTTCTCATTGGGGGGCCCTGCATTACAAAGCTGCCACCTATTATCTTATGCCGACTCGCGCGTTTGAGCTTTTGCTGGGGGCGGTTCTAGTCCTTTTGCCTGTGCGTTGGCTGAGCAAGGTTAACGGTGCGGTTTCCAGTGCGCTTGTGCTGCTTGGACTCCTGCTAATCGGCTACGCGGCGGTTGCTTTTGGTGATGAAACGGTGTTTCCCGGTTTGAATGCGCTGTTTCCCTGTGTTGGTACCCTGCTTGTCATTTTGTTCTCAGGGACAGGGGAGCCTGTCAGCCGGTGGTTGCTGTCCAACCCGGTGTCTGTGTTTCTGGGAAAAGTGTCTTATCCCGCCTACTTATGGCATTGGCCGTTGATCGCGTTTCTCAATCTGCAACTGGTTCCGCTTACTTTATCAGTGAGTGTGGCGGTGTTCTTGGGTACTTTCCTGTTGGCGGCTTTGACCTATCTTTATGTCGAAAAGCCTTTTGTGGCATTACGGTCGGCATCGTGGAAAAAGGTTGTGGGATATCTTTTTGTATTGCCAGCCGCTTTTATGATTGCCGTCGCAGTTGTAACTATTCACTTTCGGGGGTTTCCTGGCTTAGTAGACCCTCGACTTGCTGTTATGGTGGAAGCGATTTCTACGCCTGCTCATCAGGTGAGGGATGGATGCATTGAAGGTTCGGTAACAAGCCCACTGGGACGTGATGAATGTGGGCTCGGCGCGGAAAAGGAAAGTGTCGATGCTTTGTTGGTTGGTGACTCCCATGCCAATCATTTCTCCGGCCTGGTTGATGTTTTGCTTTCTGATGCAAAGTTGAGGGGCTACGAGGTTACACAGAGCCGGACTCCATTGATGCTGGGTGTGGATTTTTATTATCAGCAAGATGGAGATTGGGTACGCTATGGCGTTTTCCCGGAACGTAATTCATATATCGAAAATACGCTTCTGCCTGAAGGGTTCGGGTATGTGATTCTGGGTGGTAGCTTCAGCCGCTATATGAATAACGGTATGTTTGTTCCGCAGGGGGCGCCCTTTGCGCCTAACCTGGAAGAGTCTAATCAAGTTTTTGCTACATCAATGGCGCGGACGCTCGAGCGTATTTTGGAGCAAGGCAGTATCCCGGTGATTATCAAAGGGTCGCCTTATTTTCCAAGTGATATTTCCTCTTGTGCATTGAATAACCTGCGGTTTGGTCGGGCTGAAGATTGCAGGATGATCCGGAGTGACTATCAGGAAGACTATAAGCGTTGGTCCGCACTATTGTCTGATTTGAAGCTACGTTTCCCGGAAATGATTATCATCGATCCGGCCGGCGTGATGTGTGATGAAAATTATTGTTATTCGGAAATGAAAGGCCTGCCGTTATATCGTGATGCAGGTCATCTGAACTATCCCGGCTCTGAATTTGTTGGCCGGATGTACCTCGAGCGATTTGAGAACCCTTTTTACCGTGACCCGGGAAAATTGGGTGATTGAAATTTTGATTGTTATTTTTAGGAGCTCCCATGTCTGAGAAATCCCCCTACCAGGAAAAAGCAAACGAATCCAAAGCCCATGTCGTCTGGCATGAGTCGAATGTCACTAAGTCAGATCGTGCCAAGGTGAAGGGCCAGACGCCCAAGTGTATCTGGCTGACGGGTCTGTCCGGTTCCGGTAAGTCGACGCTGGCGAATGCGCTGGAAGTGGCGTTGACCGAACAGGGTAACCACACTTACCTGCTGGATGGCGACAATGTGCGCCACGGCCTGAACAAGAACCTGGGTATGAGTGATGAAGACCGCACCGAGAATATCCGCCGGGTGTCTGAAGTCGCCAAGTTGATGGTGGATGCGGGT
This sequence comes from Marinobacter sp. Hex_13, assembly GCF_001566815.1. Lineage (NCBI taxonomy): Bacteria > Pseudomonadati > Pseudomonadota > Gammaproteobacteria > Pseudomonadales > Marinobacteraceae > Marinobacter > Marinobacter sp. Hex_13. Next base: position 8,103 of record NZ_LSMM01000016.1, on the reverse strand, counting down.
TTGATTGTGGTGACGGCCTTCATTAGCCCGTTTCGCGCAGACCGTGATTCTGCACGTGAGTTGTTTGAAGACGGTGAGTTCGTGGAAGTGTTTGTGGATGCGCCGCTGGAAGAGTGTGAGAAGCGCGACCCTAAAGGTCTATACCAGAAAGCGCGCCAGGGCATCATCAAGGAATTTACCGGTATTGATAGCCCATACGAAGCCCCGGCCACGCCCGAGTTGGTGATCAACACGGCTGAGAACGATATCGAAGCCTGCGTGAAGCAGCTGATCGCTGCGATCGTTTAAGGTGGCTGTTGGCTAAGCAGTATGTCGGATTACGCCTTTCAGGCTAATTCGACCTACAAAACAAGACTATTCGGCTAGCTGGTTTTACGTAGGTCGGATTAGGCGTAGCCGTAATCCGACACAGTACAGTGGTTGAGTTTGCCCTCAGGCCAAGGATGGCCTGTCGCTCACCCCTTTCAGGAAACGACAAGAACCGTCTTCATAACCCGCCTGGGCGGGTTCCCTCGTGTTATCACCACAGCGCGGTGCGCGGTGTGATCGGTTCTGCCCATGAGTGGGTGGTAAGCGATAGCGTTTCGGTGTTCATCGATTGTGGTTTGTTCCAGGAACGCGGTCATTCAACGCTGGTAAGCATGGGGTAAACGGTCACACGGCCATCGGCATGTTGGTCCTTGACAGCAATCCGCACATCCTCATAACCAAACGCTTCGGCCAGTTGCCGGGCGTGCTCCCAGCTATTGGCCGGGTAGGGGTGGGAGGTCAGCTCAACGGTATCCCCGGTGCTGAAGGTATGGCGGAAACTGGCGCGATAAAATGGCATAGTAGACTCATCTGTCGTGGTTATCGTTTGTGGCGGAGGCAGCACTGAATGTTCTGGGTTGCCGCAAGTTCAACAGCCACTCTAGGCGGTTGAACGATTCCGCTGTGTCATCCACAAACCACTGTTTGAGTAAGACAAGTCTGAGGCTAAGGCCGATGATTCGGAGGCGTAAGCGATGAAAAGTATCCTGGTAACGGGCGGCGCGGGTTACATCGGTTCTCATACCGTTTTATTGTTGTTGGAAGCCGGGCACCAAGTGGTGGTGCTGGATAATCTAAGCAATAGCAGCCGTGAGAGCCTGATTCGTGTTGAGCGGCTTACCGGCAAATCGGTAACCTTTGTAGAGGGGGATATTCGTGATGCCAGCTGTCTGGATGCCCTGTTCTCAGCCCATGATATTGCGGCAGTAATCCATTTTGCTGGCCTCAAGGCGGTGGGTGAATCTGTTGCCATGCCGCTTGCGTACTACGATTGCAACGTGACTGGAAGCCTCCGGTTGCTGGAGGCGATGGAACGTGCCGGCGTACGCACCATGGTGTTCAGCTCTTCAGCGACGGTCTATGGCGATCCCGCAACGGTTCCGATACGGGAAGATTTCCCTCTCAGTGCAACGAATCCCTACGGTGCCACCAAGCTGCATATTGAAGATATGCTCCGAGATCTCTACACCAGTGATAACCGCTGGAGAATAGCCCTTCTGCGCTACTTTAATCCCGTGGGTGCCCACGAAAGCGGCGAGATTGGTGAAGACCCCAATGGCATTCCTAATAACCTGATGCCGTTCATTGCCCAGGTTGCCATCGGCAAGCGGGAGCAGCTGAATGTCTTTGGTGGGGATTACCCTACCCATGACGGCACAGGGGTGCGTGATTACATCCACGTGATGGACCTTTCCGAGGGGCATCTGGCGGCGTTACAGGCGCTGGAGAAAAAACAGGGCCTGCTGACAGTTAATCTGGGAACTGGTCAAGGATATAGTGTGCTGGAAATGATCGAGGCTTTCTCGAGAGCTTCGGCACGTGATGTCCCTTATCAGGTAGTGGGGCGTCGCTCTGGTGATGTGGCTGTCTGTTATGCGGACCCGACGTATGCCTGCAGCACGCTCGGTTGGGAGGCTGTACGAGGTATTGACGCCATGTGCCAGGATCATTGGCGTTGGCAGAATAAAAACCCGAATGGGTACGGAGGCTGATTTCTGGTTAAGGCGGCTAGTTGCACCAAGCCGCCTTGTAGTTGTTGATCATCCTTTCAATAGTGAAATTTTTAACGATATGAGCCCTGCATTGGTTCTGCCGCTCTGACCATTGTTGAGGGGCTTGGCATTTCATCTCTATTGCCTGCTGGACGGCTGCGGCGAGCGATTCGTAATCCTTGGCAGGTATAACCCAGCCATGCCCGCCAATAATCGTTGCTGTATCTCCTACATCTGTTGCTACGCAGGGCGTGCCGCATGCCATTGCTTCGGCAATGACGTTGGGAAAGGCTTCGGCAGAACTCGATAGAATATGTATGTCGAGTTGATTCATGATGTAGGGAATGTCTTCCTGCTCCCCAAGCATTTCAATATTGCCAGCCAAACCGTAATTGTTGATGAGGGATAGCATGCTCTTGTTATCCTTATCCATCCCTTGGCCTATCAGCTGGCAAACAAAATCGATCTTTCTCTTTCTGAGGTGTGCCAACGCTTTTAGTAAATTTTCGTGATCCTTGAGTGGGTCAAAACGGGCGACCATTCCAAGGGTGGTCGTGTTTTTCGCAGGAGAATAGCGCTCACTCTCAGTAAGAGGTTTGAATTTATCCAGTTCGTATCCGTTTGGAATAACGAGTGTTTTAGTGTGACAGAAGCCTGCCTCCTCATGTAGCTGGGAGGATTTTTGTGAGCAATAAATGATTCTGTATGGAATGATGTTGGAAACGAATCTGCAGAGTCGAATAACCCAAAGAGTAGATTTTTTATTTCTTTCAGGATCGAAGGTGGCGTGGTGAATGCCCCAATATATATTTCGTTCACCACACAGTCTTGCGACCATGCCTCCAACAAGGCTGGCATGGTACATCCATGTCTGAATGACCGTTGGCCGATATTGACGTAGTAGTCGAGCAAGCTGGAAAAGCCCTTTAAGGGTAATTTTTCCGCTTCCCATGTCAAGGTGATGCACTGTAACGCCTTTATCGGACAGCTTGCTGGAATATAGGCCCGCCTCACGCATGCTGATGACGATATGTTTATCGTCGCTCTCATCATTGCAGACAAGGCGAAACAGAGCGGCTTCAGCCCCCCCGTTATGAAGGCTGGTTGTTATATGAATAATTGTCTTGCTCATAATTAAGAAGAAGTATATTCAAGGGGCGAGTGGCCGGAACTGAATGTATTCCTGAGTGAAGCCTTGAACTCATTGATTTGGTCAAGCGGAAGCCGTATTTCAGTTTTTTTGTGGCGATTTATTTGCTCTTCCAGGCCTTGGATGTTTTCCCGGTATATGACGGGTAGTCCAAAATCTTTCTCTTTCTCTTTCGCCCTGTTGTCTACCCCGATAATTAGTGTGCGTTTCCCATGTTGAAGCGCTCTGATGCCACCATGCAAACGTGTACCAACGTAATCGACCTGGTTTTTTTCAAGGAAAGAGTCATATTGTTTCAGTGATGGGGGGATAAGCTTGATATTGCTTTTCATCAACTGTTCTTTTTCATTGAGAAGATCCTGGAGATACTGAAAATCTTTTGAACCTTGAAGCCATATGTAGACTTGTTCGTAATTTCTCAGCAGTGTTTCGATTGAGTGTGCGTCGGCCTCTATGTCCCTTGCGTAGTCCGTTAGTGTGTATATTACTTTTGCTGATTTTTGTTTGGGTATGCTATCGCAGTGCTCCTCACTGAGATTCCACATGGTTGGGCAGCCGGTGTTCAGTGTGTTGTTTATGCCGCAGGTAGCCAGTTTGGATTTCGTATATTCATCTCGGACAGAAATAACACCGCTTTGGGTTAGTCCTTTCTTTAGAAGCCATTTCGTATAAAGGTCAGGTGCTCCTTGATATGCTCCCCAGCCAACGCCAATAGGGATTACAGGCTTTATGAAAAAGACGGTGAATGCGTTTACCGCCCATGCAGGCCTGAGAAGCATATGTGAAGAAAGACAGTTGGTGCCACAGAGAATATTAGCCTTTACTTCCCGCTGGAGTTTTAGTGAATGATAGAGTAGGGGGTCATGGCTGGAAAAATGGATCAGTTGTGTGTTTTTCAATAGGTCTGTTACTTGGCGCAGAGAGGCATCCATAATGATCTGGTCGCCAACATTGGATGATCCAATGGCAGTATTGAAGATGCCTGCTAATTCCATCGTTTAACTCCAAGCGAATAAAAAGACCGGGTAATAAGATAAAAAGTCACGCTATATACTGCCAGCGCATAAGATATGGCGTATGGGGATGCTGCTACTATGAGCGCCGATGCTATCAGTGCTGCGATGAATGCAGCAAGATTGGATAGCAGAATTTGGCGGTAAAGGTTTCGTGCTCGCAGAAAGTAAACATACTTTTTGGCGGAGGCGAAAAGTAACCGGTAAAAATAAAGCAGAATTATGGCGATGTAACCGCCGGTGTTGGTGGCGAAATACCAGGCAACCACGGTAAATAGGGCTATGATCGCAATCAGGCTATTCTCAACGTTAATGTTTCTTTCAATCTTACGCAGGGCGGCGGCATCTACTCGGAAAATGATGTTTCGGTACAGAGGTTGAAAGCGGTTTTCCTGTACCGTCATCAGTAGTGTGAACACACCTAGCAAGCTGAAAAGTGTTTTCTGCTCAATAAAAGCACTGTTATCTGTGAATTTGTACAGAAGGATGAAGAGCCCTTGTGTCGATAGCCATACCAGAATAAAGGATAGGCTGCTTTGCAGGCCGGCTTTCAGAATGGCAGAGGTTGATGCTGCTTGTTTGCTGGCGCTTTTGAAGCGCAGGTTGCTGGCCAGGTAATACAGGCAAAGCGGCAAGTTTATGGCTGTCGCGATTAGCCAGAAAGCGGTAATGCTCTGCGTCAGATACAAGCCTGCCATCGCGCATGTGATTGCAACTACGCAAACCAAAGAGGTGGCGAGTGAAGATGCTACACGGTTACCCGACAGGGCTGACTTGCGCATCAGTTCAATGGTTGCCCAGATGCACGTGAAAACAAGGAAGCTTCCCGTGGTGCTATCGATATAATATGTCGCTGCTATCAGCGGAGTGAGTGCCGCCAGGATAACTGTGTGCAATGTTGCGCATTTTTGGATCACGTTGGCATTGACTGAATTGGCGATTGCCATGATGGGAACGCCAAAAAGCGCTGCCGCGATGCTGCTGCCCAGTAGTATCCAGGAAGCCTGATAGAGAATATGTGAGGCAGTTTCGCTGCTGCTGATTTGTGGAGGTATCAGATTTATTGCCAGTACGATCAGAGCAATTAGGCCTTGATCAAAATACCTGAAAAAGCTGTCTTTACTCAGCAGATGGCTGGCTGAATGGGGAGGCGTCATTTTATTTGGCGCCAAACCCGGTCACAATGGTTTTTATGGTCTTTAGTACAATCAGGATATCTACCCACAGGGATAGGTTTTTAATATAAAAAAAGTCGTGCTCCACCTTTTCCCGAGTTGATTCTGTGCAGACCGCATAACCCTGGCTTACCTGTGCCCAGCCCGTGATCCCGGGTCTGACTATGTGCCGGTAACTGTAAAAAGGTACTTCCTCTTCAAATTTTGTTACGAAACCTGCTTGTTCCGGCCGTGGGCCAATTAGGCTCATGTCGCCTTTCAGTACATTCAGAAATTGAGGAAGTTCATCCAGACGGAATTTGCGAATAAAACTGCCAAAGCCAGTGATTCGGTGTTCGTCCATGTCTGCAAAACGTGGGGTGTCATCATCTTCGGGGATCATGGAGCGGAATTTATACATGCGGAAGGGGATGTTCTTTCGCCCGACTCGTTCCTGAACAAAAAATATTGGCCCTTTTGATTCGAAACGAATGACGATAGCCACGAGCAGGGAAACAGGTAACACGATAGGGCTGAGGAGGATTGCAGAAGCAATGTCGACGAACCTTTTTGCGATGACATAAACGGCGCTGGGCTGCAGGGAATCCATGTCATGGATACTGAGCATGTTTAGATCGACCTTGCCGTTAATGGCTTCGTTCAGCGCTTTGCTGCTGATAATCGTTGTACCGGATGCGCTGTGATGGGCGACATAGCGCAGCCAGTTGTCTTCAATTTTGGATTCGGTGTCCACGATAAGTGCATCGTATCGAGTTTCACACAGCTCGGTTGAAGCGAGGTCTCTGAAGCAGATGTTTTCGGCGCTTTCTTTATTGTTTATTTGAACATTGGGTAGCAAAGCGAATTTAAGTTTGCGATAGCGACGGTTAATAATAAAGTTGACAAATTGCACACCGAGTAATAAAGCAAAGCCTACAAATAGTGTGCTACGCGAGTATCCGAGGCGGAAGGCCAGTATTACCAACATGGCCGAGGCAATCAGGGCGAGGGTGATGCTGGCGTTGTAGGAAAAGCCGCGGCCACCTGGGAAGCGAACGATCTTTTTTATCAGGAGCGCATTGAAGATGTAGATCGTTGCCAGGGTGATTAGCGATAGTTGCTGGTTGGGATCGTGGGGGATTGAGATCGATCCATGTGCAAAAAGCTGTGCGCAGAACAGGGTAATGGCTAGCCCTGTAATGTGACCCGTCACGGGATTGAGCAGCAACCTCTCGTGGAGGCGATTGTGGCGTGCCGGATTTACCGGGATGAAGTGCGAATTCATGGGTTTAAATGCCTGATTCTGCGCCTAGATAGGCGCTTAAGTAGTCTGATTTTGTCGGCTCTAGCCATGCATCGGATGCGGATGCCCTGGCGGCGGACTGCATGTCGTCAATATTGGCTATCAGTTGATCAATGCTGTGTCGGACTGATTCGGGTGTGTTGTTACACAGAATGCCGTTTCCGGCGCCGACCAGTTCATGACATCCGCCCACATCGCTCAGTAACAGTGGCAACCCATAGGCTTTGGCCTCAAGGGCGGACATGGGCAGCCCTTCGCTTTCGGAGATAAGGCAAAGAGCATGATAAAGATGAAACTGATCAAATGCCTGGACCTCACCTGCGAAAAAAACATTGTTTGGCGCGTTTGCCTGCATTTCCTTTTGAGCAGGCCCGGAGCCGACAACCGTGAGAGTCAGTTCCTCTTGCGAAAAGCAGGAAACGGCATCAATCAGAAGGTCCGGGCGTTTGGGGTGCGCCAGTCTGCCTAAAAACAGCAACTTTACCGGTTTTGGCGGCAGGTTTGCAGGCTGTCTTGTCGGTTTGGGGGTTCGATTGGTCAGTGTGATGGTTTTACCTGGCGGGATATTTAGCTTTTCGCTGCATTTTCTGGCGTCTGCTTTTGATACGTTGATCACCAGATCGGTCAGGGTTGAGAGCAAGCGTTCCGCAAGGGTGTAGATGCTGGCCAGCTTGCCGCCGTTGTAAATGGATGACCAGCCGTGGGAAACATAAATGACCCTCAAGCGTGGAATAAACAGCTTTACCAGCCTGGCATAGACACCCGCATTTGCCGAGCTGGCGACCAGAACCGAGATATTGTTGTCCAGAAGATAGCGGCGAAGGCGCATTAGTCCGCTCGGGCTGGGTAATCGCCTAAGCAGGTCCGGAAGAATCAGCGGGGACAGTGCTACCAGGGTTTGTGTCAGCCATTGGTCTTCCCCTGTGATCAGGAAGGGATGGATGTCATCCTGTAGAAGGCGAATCTGGTCAAGAGTCCATCGCTGGGCGCCACCGGTCTCTGCCTTGGTAATGATGAAGCCTATGCGTGGTTTGTTATCCATGTCCGCCCCGTAATGCTCTCTGGCGGCGGATTTTCTCACTTTCCCGTGGCAGAGGGAAATCGGGCTGAGGAGTGGGAGCTGGCGCCAAACTATATGGGTATAGGGAAGGCGTGTCTGAGGACAGCTGTGCTGTTCTCTTCGGCGCACTTCTGAAGGTCGGCACGGTGTCCGTTTCTTCGCGATGCATGCATCGCTTCCCACAGCCTTCCCAAAGTTTTGGGAGTGGGATGTAGCAGGTTACGGTCGCAGGCGACCGCAGGGCGCCCCATCATTGGACAAAGAAAAAGGCCGGTATCTTGCGATACCGGCCTTCTCTTATTTGGCTCCGCCTGCTGGGCTCGAACCAGCGACCCAATGATTAACAGTCATTTGCTCTACCAACTGAGCTAAGGCGGAATGTCTTGAGGCGCGTATATTAGT
>NZ_LSMM01000015.1:0-10648 GCF_001566815.1 Marinobacter sp. Hex_13 | reverse complement strand
CCATCCATCCAGGTAACGCCAACGAATTGTCATCTTGCTCTCCAGTGAATACATTCACCAGAAACCCTATCGTCACGACCTGAAAAACCGAGCACGTGGACCCTGAATTCTCAGCAGCCTACCCCTCCTCCAAAAGGCCCCGCGTATTTGCTCATTAAGCTAAATCAAGGACTTAAAAGTGGTGGGCAGCATGGTGGGCAAAGCAGAAAACACCATGCAAAAAAACCAATAAACTACTGATTTTAAAATACTTTTATTTTTTAACCAATAAGAAGATCCAGAATATCGAGTGACGCTGCCGCTGGGTGGAGAGGGTGTTTTGTGGGAAGTTCAGCTTGCTGAACGAATATCCTGACCCGTCTTGTCATCGCTTGCTGGTGCGCCATCTATCCGCACCCTTCCGAGGGGGCTCTCTGCCCCCGGCATGCATGCAAACAAGAAAGTCACTGGCTTGGTAACAGGTCATTTCCCAACCCAGGCAAAGTTAGCGAGCCCCATACTGGTAGCCAGACAGCAACTCGACCCAGAGCGCATCAGCCGAACTGAGGGAACAACACAGAAGAGTGATGCGTCAACAGGTGGGGCCGGACTGCATGGAAGAAGTGAACGGATGAGCATTCAGGCAAATCATTTCCTACATGCCTCTGTCCTAAAGATGGGGAAAAATGCTTTTTAAATCGAATTAAGCTCTTTTCTGTTACTTCAACAGCAGACAAGGAGCATAAATATGGCGAGCAAAAGCATGACCTGCATGAGCAAGCGAGGCGAACCGCTCACTGAGTATGAATTTGAATTTCAGGCTGAAGATGCAGCGAACTACATCAACACAATATATGGGAACGACCTAATTCCTTATGATTGCACCAAATGCAGATACTGGCACCTGACGCCCAAGAGCAGGCACACCCCAAGCCGAACATGCGGTTACTGCACCAGCGCTTCAGGTGAACCCAAAAGCCTTTATGAGACAAGAAAAGGGGCAGACAGGCGTGCCAGTATACTAGCCGAGCAAGGAGCCCCAAATCTGCGCGTCTACGAATGCCCCAATGACAATGGCTGGCATCTGACCAGTTCCAGCGGGTAAATATCGAGTCACTAAACCAGCGATATGCAGCCAGGGAGAGGGGCTTCAGCGGCTTCATACCCTTCTTCCTGGCTAACTGCCAGATGCAGCTTCCACCAATATTCATATCTATTAAAAAGGCACCGTCTAAATATCAAATTGGCTTCTCTCTCACGAGAGAAAAATACCTCCTGCCAAATATTGGAGGCGTAAAACAAGGGGAGCATGGAGGCCACATTTTCCTGCGGGTTTAGCGCCGACCATAGGCCTGCAAAGTCACCGAAAGAAAACTTCCGGCCCGGCTCCCGCCAGTGACTGATAACCTTATTCGGATCAGATTCATCAGACGCCCCAAGCCGCTTATCATTTCTCCGCCAGGCCGATGAGAACCCGGGGTTACTGGTGATTTCACCCGTCTTTGGCGGTTTATCTGGCCAGATACGTCGCGACTTCCTGAATGATATACAAGCCAACATATCAATAAGCCTGGCATTGGAAGTCTTGGCTTTGAAATCCGGGTTAAGAGGCATCAATCTCAAAAACCATGGAACAGGCGTTATATCAACAAACTCGGGAATTGATCTGTGAAACAAGACATCCATCAAAGCCAGCCATGACAGAACTGAATTGTCAAAAATCGAAATTAAATCTATTTTCAGATCAGCGTATTTTACGTCAGATACTGACGGGTAAGGCCCAGTCACAAACTCGTTATCGAGAGCCACCGGATCTATTATTTTTACTATACCTTCTTTTCTCTCATTCCTTATTGCGTTCAAAGCCTCACCAAGATCAGAACCATCATGAAACACCTCTGCCTCAAGCATCAAAGCAATGGGTAAAAATTCAATATTCTCGATATACTTAGCCTCTTCCATCAGCACTTCATAGCATGAGGAGTGCGAAGCCAGCACATGAGAAACGAGAGAGTAGATAAGCAGCCTTTCTTTATTATCTTCTGGGTGAGCACTCAAGCCAGCTTCCTGTCTTTTCCTGCGCCAGTAACCATCGATCTTTCCGACTAACCTTTCGGCATCAGAGTCATTCGCTGTCAAAGATAAAACCTTACGTACATCATTACTTCTGATGCCTACTTCATTATGCAGAAAGGAAGACAGCTTTCGCCCCAAAGCCAACCTCTTCAATAAGCGAGACGAAAACATTCCATCCATTGAAACCATAATTTTATCGCTCAATCTTCGAACTAACTCTGCTGATAGGCTTTATCCACAAGCTGCCTTGCTCTTTCCCAATCCTCTGCATTACGGATATTCACTTCCAAATCTCCCGTACCCCAATGGCCGATACTGCTCATGTCTCGGCTGAAGCTATTTTCTTCCCCCAATGAACCGGGGAGTTTGAGGTACATGACTAGGCGCGTATCTTTTCCTGGCATTACCAGTAGCGAGACGAAATTACGGATGCGTTTGAAGGCAGTGTAGAGCTTGAGCTCCTTGCGCTGGACTTCATCGCCCAGCTGCTCAATGTAGCTGCACACCGTGTCATAGAGCTTGAGCAGCTCGGGGGACGCCAACTCCAGTCGCTCTTGCTGGGATTTGTCGCCACTTCTCTTGCCGTCTTTGCGGCTATTGGTTTTCGCTGGACGTTTCGTTTGAAGGGACAAGGTTGTCGGAATCAGGGAACCGCTGGCGGTCTGGGCGTTGACCAATTCCAGCAGCAATAGCTCGCTACCGAAGTAGCGATAGCGCATTAGTTCGATATTGCGATTGATCTGCTGGACGGCGTGCTCGTCGTACTTGTTGAAGTCCGAGGCGATGCAGATCAGGCGAGTGCCACCCCATTCGATGGATTCAGCCACCTCCCTGCCAATCTGCTCCATGACCAGCAGCTTGAACTCGGCCTGATGATCCAGCAGCCAGTCCAGGTAGAACAAGCCCTGGTTGATTACATTCTCATTGCTGTGGCGCTTGTACTCGACGATCACCGGGCAACCGTTCTCATCCAGCCCCAAGGAGTCGATACGCCCTTTATGGGTTTTGCCAGTGCCATACTCACTGGCCAGGAAGCGGACGCCGAGCAGCACCTCCATGTTGGACTCCACATGAAGCTGAAGATCTTTTTCGAGCTTAACCGCGCTGCCCGCAAGCTCGGTTACGCTATTGCCTTTGAGCTGGAACAGTTTGATGTCACTCATCTTTCTCTCCAGCGACCAAATCGACAGTCGGCTCTGGAAATAGCTCTACCATGGCCGATACCGTAATGAGGAGGAGCTTCGCCTTCTCACGAGTAAACGAGGAATCCGGCTCTGCTTCATGGGCTGCTGAGTGGAGTACATTCTGCATATGGCCTCTCAACGAAAAAAGCCGTTGATCCAGCGTCATTGCCTCTTTCTCTGCTCTAGAATTTGACGCGGACGCTTCCATAGCTGAAAAAATGTTCCTCTTGTCCTTTCTACGCTCGCGAAGTCTCTCTTCCGCTTGCCTCAGTCTTGCCACGCACTCCCTATATAACCCTGATTCGAAAAGCGCTCTCGCCGTATACAGTAGGCTATAGACAGAATTTTCCCTTTCACTGCCATCTGCCGGGAACGATAAATCATGGAAAAGGTACTTCCTATACCCTGCAGAAGACAGAATATTCCCCCATTCCTGAACATTCTTATGTAGCGATTCATGACCGTTAAGGTTCCAATCCTCTATAGCACCATTCTGAGCATGCACTCTCAGCGAAGCTTGTATGTGCACTGAGAAATCCTTGCCTGCTCGCTCTTTCTCAAAGGCCTCCAGCAAAGGATAACCAACATGACCGGCATATATGATTTGCGTCTCATTTCCGTTAAAGGCTTGCGGCTGGTACGTCTGGTACAAATCGAACCGAGGCCACGGCAACTGGGGGCCTTGAGCATTTATCTGAAGAGATCCAGATAGAGGAATAGCGTTAATACCATTATCGGAAACCCTTCCCTTGAGATAAACCTCAATCCACGCACCAGCAAGAGCTGGCCGAGTAATCACATTCTTCGCACTAATATCAAACGCCACATAAGATCCATCTTTCAAAAAACTCACATCCTACCCCTTTCTTACCTTTGCTTTAGCTTTCTTCACCAGCTTGGCCGCTGCGCGTTCTGCCTTGATCTTTTCCAGCAGGGCTTCGGCGCTGTTTTCGCAACTGATCAGATCCGGGTTGTCCTTGCGCCATTGTTCGGTTAGTTCGCCGCGGAAGGCCTTGGCGAGGATGGATTGGGTGAGGTTATTGACCCGTGCCAGGGCGTTGTTGACCTGGGTTTCGATGGTGTCGGCGTAGGCGAAGAGTTGGTCTACGCGGCGAACGATCTCAGCTTGCTCGCTAAAGGTTGGCAACGGTGTGACCAGACGTTTAACGTCAGAAAGATTGATACCCCTTTGGGCAACACCTTTTGTTTTCTCTGCAAGTGCCCTGTATCCACCCGGAGACTGCAACAACAGAGCCACATAGCGCGATGAAATGTTCCCTCTAACAGGAATCATCGCTACTTCTCTACTAATATTTATTGGGTTGGCAACTAACTTATCATCAATAACTGCTGCATTTCCCACCGTCCCCCGAATAGCCAGCAGGACCTCTCCTCCCCTTAGCCTTGTTCGAGAGTATTTATCCTCAATTTCAGGAAGGACCTTTTTGAGATTATCGCTTTCTATGTATAGAGGCTTAACATCACCACAACGTATTGTAGGCACGCCTTCCTGCTGAGCCTCTCCTGTTTGGACGATTCCGTATGGAATACCTCTTTTACTATCAACAAGCTGCTCGAGTGCATATAGTTTCCACCTGTCCCAACTTGCGCCATCAAAAAAACTCACCGCAAGCTCAAGCTCCTCTGCATTTGGAAGAGGGATCGTAGCGAGCTTTCTATCTTCTATTATTTCTTCATCAATAGACTGGTAATAATCCTGATCAGTTATATTAAACCCCTCCGTCAACCTCCCGCTCACGGCGGCGGCGAGGACGGATTGGCGGAAGCGTTTGAGGATTTTCGGGATGCGTTCGAGTCGGGCCTTGGTGCTTTCTACCTGGGCCAGCAGGGTGTCGAGTTTTTCGGCGATGGCTTTTTGTTCGGCTCGCGCGGGGAACGCTATCTTTGCAGCCTCAAATTTCCCTTTTGTAACATGCCGCAATCCAACACCACCATGCGCACCAGAAATTAGTTCCTCCAATTTCTGATTAATGGCATATCTAAGATATTTTTTATGTATATATGACTCTTTGAAATCGATCTTGAAAATATGCTGATTTAGCGCAGCCGTTTCTCCGCACCACACATGTGCGCCGAAGGATGTTCCCGGAGTTCCCGACCATGCGAACAACAAATCGCCATTTTCTATTCGATGCTTATCCGCAAGATCACCATCAAAATGATTATATTTCGCATCAGGATTATTGAGGTTTTGGATGCGGATAATTGGAAGTCCTGTTTCGCTCCATTCCGTTGTCTTGAAGGCTCTACCATTAATCAAGTCACACAGCTCTCCTATGCTAGAACTGTTCCAAAACGCTGGCTTAACTTGGCTCATGACCTTTCTTCATCCTTCAAACCAAAACATTCAGCAACTAGCAATTTCTGCCCATCAGCTTCCTCTCCAGCCCCCAACTCCCGCATCAACCCATCCAGCTCACCCAGCGCCTGCACCAGCTCACCCATGGCCTCCCCTGCCAATACTTCCGGCTCTGGAAGATTGGCTGCATCGACACTGTCGCTGTCCTTGAGCCAGGCGATATCGAGGGAGTCACCCTTATGGTCGGCGATCCATTCGCGGGTGAAGCAGCGCCAGCGGCTGTGGACGAGCTGGTCGTCGACGCCCTGGTTTTCGTCGGTTTGTTTGGCGTCTTCGCTGAGGTCGATCTCTTCGGCGTTGAAGCTGTATTCGCCTTCGGTGCGGTTGTCTGGGTGAAGGATCGCCTGCAGGCAGGCTCCTACGGCGGCATCGTCCATACCGGGGGCGTAGACCTGCTCGAAGGGTTTGAGGTGTTGTTCGCCGAAGGGGGTGCGTTTGCCGAAGCTGGGCATGTTGGTGCGAAGGTCGTAGACCCAGACGTTTTCGGTGCAGTTTTCTTCCTGCAGTTTGTCTTTGGCGCTGCCCTTGGTGAAGAACAGCACATTGGTTTTTACGCCCTGAGCATAAAAGATGCCGGTGGGCAGGCGCAGGATGGTGTGCAGGTTGCACTTGTTCATCAGGTCGCGGCGGACGTCGGTGCCGACGCCGGCTTCGAACAGCACGTTATCGGGCAGCACCACGGCGGCGCGGCCGCCGGGTTTGAGATTGCGGTAGATGTGCTGCAGGAAGGCGAGCTGTTTGTTGCTGGTCTTGTAGGTGAGGTCATCGCGAGTGATGGAGGCTTCCCCGCCCTTGGCGGTGCCGAAGGGCGGGTTGGCGAGGATGACATCGGCCTTGTCCAGGCCCTGGCCGACCATACCCAAGGCGTTACCGAGGTGAACCACGCCCTCTTTGTCGCCTTCCATGCCGTGGAGCAGGCAGTTCATCAGCGCCAGGCGGCGGGTGGAGGGCACCAGTTCCACGCCGATAAAGGCCTTGTTCTTCTGGAACGTGGCGTCCTTGGCGCTGAGATCGAGATAGTCATCGGTCTGGGCGCGCATGTACTGATCCGCCGCGACCAGGAAGCCGGCGGTGCCGGCGGCCGGGTCCTGAATGGTTTCGCCAATTTGCGGGCGGATGCAGCGCACCATGGAATCGATCAGGGCGCGGGGGGTGAAGTATTGCCCGGCACCGGATTTGGTTTCGTTGGCGTTCTTTTCCAGCAAGCCTTCGTAGAGATCCCCGAGGCCGTCTTTCTGGGCGCTGAACCAGTCGATCTGGTCCAGGGTCTTGATCATCTGTTCCAGATGGCGGGGTTCGCTCAATCGAGTCTGAGCCTTGGCATAAATAGCTGTAATCAGTGGATCATCATGAACCTTCACTTCTATGGTCTTCGTCGGATCACTCGAATCGACCATAGTTCGTTTTCCCGTTCCCAAAGCAGTGAGAATCGCTTGATAGTCGTTCAACAAATTAATTCCCGACTTCTGATTCAGATCGGTCCACCTACAACCTTCTGGGAGCAGGTGTTTTTCCAGCATCGGCAGATCTGAAGTTTCGTGAACCATCTTGATAAACAGCAGCAGCACCAGCTCGGTGACGTAGTCAGAGTAGTTGATGCCGTCGTCGCGGAGGACGTCGCAGAGGTTCCAGAGTTTCTGGACGATGTCGTTGTTGGTCATGGTCAGCCTTATGCGTTTTGGGTGGCAGGGAAGATGTCTCTCCCTTCACAGATGTTAAGCAAGGCAGGAAAGGCGTAGATGGAAGGCCGGCGGCCCTGCCCTTCCTGCAGAATAATGAGCGGCCCGGTTTCCTGAACCAGCTGGCGCAGCAGGCCGTGCAGGGTCTGCTTGTTAATACCGGTACGCCGGGCAAAGTCGCCCGCGCTGAAAATCGGACGATCAAAGATGCCGTCCAGCAGCTTGGGGCTATGCTGGCTGTGGGTGATATCTGCCATTGCCGCCTTGGTTTCTTCATAGAGCGCCATGATGCGACGGACTCTATCCAGATTGGTGCGCGCCTGCTGAATGACCGCACGCAGAAAGAACTGAATCCAGCCGGTCCAGTCGCCTTCGGCGGAGATAGCCGAGAGGCGCTGGTAATACTCATCACGGTGGGCTTCCAGGTAGTCCGACAGGTAAAACATGGGGCTGGAAAGCCGCTGTCTGGCGTACAGAAAAAGCGGTATCAGCAGGCGGCCAATACGGCCATTGCCGTCCTTGAAGGGATGCAGCAACTCAAACTGAGCATGAACGATGGCGGTCTGTGCCAACACATCGAAATCATTGTGTTGCAGGTATTGCTCCCACTGCTGCAGGTGGCTTTCCAATTGCAGCGGGTTAGGCGGCACGAAGCTGGCTTGTTCGATACTGCAGCCGGGACGACCAATCCAGTTCTGCTCCCTGCGGAATTCACCCGGCGCCTTGTGTTGCCCACGCACGCTATCAAGCAGGATGGCATGCAGCTGCAACAAGAGGTTGAGGGTGATCGGCCTGCCATCCTTGAGATGCTCCTGGGAGAGCATCATGGCTTTGCGGTAGTTGAGGATTTCGTTGATGTCTTCGTTCTTGCGATCATCGAAGTTCTGGCCGGCTTCCCGCTCCAGCACCTCCTCCACGGTGGCCTGAGTACCCTCGATTTTTGAGGACAGCACCGCTTCCTGCTGAGTTAGCGGTGACAGCATGACCGCAGGATTCACAATGCCTTGCAGCAAGCCACTGTATTCCGCCAGCTTGGCATTAGCCTCGCCAACCAGGGTGATCAGCTGGGCGTAGTCGATGTCTGCCAGTGGCAGGTCTTGTGGTCGATAGGGTTCCATGGGCACCGCCGCTAGCGTATTAGTTTCTTTAATATGTCATTCATAAATGACTTTGTGTTGACTCTACCATTCACAAAACTACTTGTGTATTAAAAATAGAGAAAAGCAATATATAACAACGTTTGTGGATGGCAGTTCATGCACAAGGCCATTTGTGTATTAAATAACACCAACAATCAATACAAAAAGGCCCGTATGTTCAGGGCATCGACACAGAGAGAAAACCGGGGTTTAGGCAGAGCCCTCCCCTGCCGCCTCTTTACTGCTCCAATTCCTGAGCGCATCGACGCTGTGGCTGTTGGTCGGGGTCAGTCCCGATTCAGTATGTCGATATAGGCGGTGTAGGCGTAAACGCGGTTGCGTTTCTGGCCGGTCATTTCGCGCACCAGCCCCAGCTGGTGTTCGAAGGCATCCATGAGATCCGGACAGCCGGCCAAGGGCGGCCAGAGCCTCCCAAAGCCGCTACTGGTGTATTGCCCGGTGAGTCCTCGCTGCATGGGGGCGCGCCTCGGAAGTTAAAATAAGAGAGGCAGCTATTTCAACTTGTGGCCTTAGTTGTAATAACGACACACCTTATTTCAAGAATGACTTATGTCCACGGCATCGACATGTTGTTCCGATATGTCGATAAATCGCCCTTTTTTCGACATATAGAGTAAATCGGGCCAAGACAGGGCCAATCGCGGTCGAACGACCGCTCCCACAGGGGCCAGAGGATTATCAGGCGCTGACTGGCGGCCAGATGGCCTCGCCCAGCTCATCCAGCACCGTATCCAGCTGATTTTCCAGCACTTTATCCAGGGCTTTCACGCCGCCCTGCTCGCCGAAGCGCTGGTTGACGAAGTCCCGGTCGATGATCACTTCGTGGACCAGTTGCTTACCCAGGCGCTCCAGCCACTTGAGCTGGTTGGGGTTCCAGCTGTGCTGGGCGTAGATGCGGTCCATGGCTTCGGCCACGCGCTGCTCGAAGGGCTTGAGGGCTTCGCCCAGGGCGGCGCGGCGGATGTGGCCGACAATGCTGGCGGCGATATCCTTGTTGGTCTGGTTGCGCACGGCGCTTTGCAGCCTGGCTTCGGTGTAGCCGTTGTTATCCAGCAGCAGGCGCACTTCCTTGAGTTGCTCGCGGGTGAGGTCGCGGGGCTTGTTCACCACCACCGCCAGGGCGGCGGATTCGTTGAGCTGGTGCTGGATAAAGGTGGTGAAGCTGTCCAGGTAGTCTTCCGGCCGCTGATGTTTGCCGTAGCTCTGGCTGCGGTCTTTCAGTTCATCTTCGTGATCGGAGATCAGCGGCATGCGCTCGCTGCCGAGCAGCACTTTCACTTCCGCCAGCTGATCGACCAGGCCACCATGCTGCTGAAGGAAAGCCGCAGCCTGTTTGGGGCCGAGATCGTGCAGGTGCTTGTGGAGGATTTTCGGCTCCACGCCCCAGAGCTGCTCCAGTTCGCTGAGCTTGTTTTTGACCTGGGGGTTGGTGTCGGCTTTTTGCCCGGCCTTGCGCAGTACCTGCATGAGCTTCTGGCTGAGCTGGCTGAGCACCACATCCGCATGGCTTTCGTCCTGCTGTTCGCCGGGGGCGTTGAGGGCTTGCTCCAGGGTGTCCGGGTTGGCCAGTTCGTTGACCAGCTGCTCCAGGGTGATGTGGGGATCTTTCACCAGCGGCTTCATGGTGTTCACGTCGTCCAGGGCGGCGTAGATATCCACCGGATCGTAGATGCGGAACACAGTCTTGCCGATGTCGTCACAGCGGCGGGTGGCGCGGCCGATCATCTGCTCGTAGAGAATGCGCGAGCGTACCCGGCGCAGGAACACCAGGTTGCAGATTCTGGGTACGTCGATACCGGTGGTGAGCAGATCCACGGTGATGGCGATATTGGGGTAACGCTCATTCTTGTACTGGCTGATGAGCTGGGACACCTTGTCGCTCTGCCCGGTGATCTTGGCCACGGCAGCCTGGTTGTAGGCGCCGTTGTAGGTTGCCTTGAAGGCATCGTCGAGTAGCCGTTTAACCATGTCGGCGTGGCGATCGGTGGCGCAGAAGATCATGGTCTTCTCGTCATCAAAGGGGTCCAGCTCTTTGGCCAGTTGCTCGCAGATCACCCGATTAAAGTTTTCGTTGATGACGCGCTTGTTGAAGGTGTCGACGTCAAAGCTGACGTCGTCTTCCAGTTCGGCAACTTCCACCGCACCGCTCTGGGTATTGATGGCGCTGACCCTGGCACCCTTGTCGAACTT
>NZ_LSMM01000014.1:0-11060 GCF_001566815.1 Marinobacter sp. Hex_13 | reverse complement strand
TTCGCTGGTGTGGACAATAGTAAAGGAATGGCGTTTGTTATAACGGCTGAACATCCATGGTTTGAGCGCCTTAAGAATGAACCTAATAGTCTTCTGAAACCTTATATTACAGGGGATGATATAACCAGTTATGCTCTTCGTAAAACAGATCGATACGCTTTGGGTGCTGCTGACAAGACGCTAGAAGAGATTGAAAAAAATTGGCCCATTGCATACGAGTTTTTAAATGAAAAAGTTAAACCAACCCGAACTCCTGAAGCATTAAAAAGCTACAAAGGTCTTTACGATCGTTGGTGGCAGTTCTGGAATCATCGCGCCAAATTAATGCGCAGGCTTCGTAAGCAAGAACGTTTTATTGCCTTTGCCAAAGTTGCAAAATATCCGGTTTGTATGCTGGCACCGTCGGATTGGATCTACACCAACAAAATATTGCTGATCGGCGCGGAAAGAGATGATCTGTTTGTCATTTGCTTGAGCGCATTGTTTCGAAATTGGTTATATGCATTCTCTGTGCGCAGTTTGGGTGCGGACACCAACACGCTCACCCTTTCGATTCGAGAGTCAGTATCTACATTTGCTCTGCCTAATGAATCTGTATCGAACAGAGGCTGTGCGATGGCAACACGCTTTCAGGAGGTTGCTGTCTCTTGGAGTGCCGACCATGAATGTGGTCTGACTGATACATTAAATGCGCTTAATACGCCAAGCTGTAATGATCCGTCTATAATTGAACTTCGCCAGACCATGGCCTCTATTGATTCCGAGGTTGCTTTAGCCTACGGCTGGGATGATCTCGATATTACCTACGATTTCAGAGATTTTAGTGGTGGTTCTGCAAATGACCCTTGGCGTTGGGCTCTATCGGAAGATATAACGGCTGAATTGATACGTCGGCTCACGGAGTTAAATAAGCAACGCTTTGAGGAATTTTCGCAGGCACAAGATGCTGAGCCCGGCCAAGCCAAGCGCAGACGCCGTTCGAAAGTCGCTCGACCTTTACCTCAGGAGGATTTATTTTCCGGAGATAATGGATGACCGCACTTCCGCCGACCGCCCAAGCTCCACCCCCCCAAGGTGATCTATTTGGACATGCTCCATTTGCCGAAAGCCTTGCCAGTAGCATTTTCCGTTACCCAGGCAATGATGGCTTGGTACTGGCACTCTATGGCCCCCTGGGGCTCTGGCAAGTCCACGGTGCTTAATTATGTCCGGCACTTCCTGGAACAGCTCCCGGACGACATCGGCGCATTTGATGGCTAGAGGAAAGTAAATGACGGATACATACAAGATGACGGTGGATCTGAACGTGCTTGACCACCTCGGAATCAACCTCTACAGCAATATCGCCGCCGTTCTGACTGAGGCCGTCGCAAATGCCTGGGATGCCGATGCCGAGAAGGTCGACATAAAGATTGACCCCGACGGTAACTGGATTGAGATCACGGATAACGGCATCGGCATGTCGGTGGATGACATGAATGGAAAATATCTTCGGGTCGGTTATAGACGACGAGACGAGGATGTCGAGTATGGCAAGGTCACGGCTAAGGGCCGACCTGTTATGGGCCGAAAAGGTCTCGGCAAACTGTCTCTTTTTTCAATTGCGAATGTCATTGAGGTCGAATCCGCCAAGGACGGGGCTGCACACGGTCTTCGTATGACAGTGAAAGGGATCAACGAATCGGTGCAGAAGAAGGAGCCATTTTATAGTCCCGATTCCTTACCTACTGACGAGATAAAGGTCTCCAAGGGAACGCGCATCGTTTTGCATGACATCAAACGACAGCGGCTTGGGCGTGGCGTGCTGGCGCTGCGAAAGCGTCTGGCTCGCCGTTTCTCTGTGATCGGCGAAGTCCATGGGTTCAAGATTGATCTCGACGCTCTCCCCATTACATCCGCCGATCGCGGAGACTTGCCGATGGTGCAGTTTCTCTGGCAACTCGGTGATGACGCTCTCGACCTGACTTCCGCCACACAACTTCTAGAACAGGAGTCGTTGCCGAATCGTTTTGATGCATGGGAAGAAGACTGGAAGGTCAGCGGCTGGATTGGCACTGCACGATTGCCAAAACAGCTGGATAGCGAGGATGCAGGGAATCTGAATGGGATCGTCGTATTTGCTCGTGGCCGCCTGTTTCACGAGAACATCCTGGACAGGCTGAACGATGGGAGGCTCTACACTAAGTACCTCACCGGGCAGATTGAGGCTGATTTCCTTGATGCGGACGACGCACCTGACATTGCGACCAGCGATAGGCAGCGCGTTCAGGAGGATGACCCACGATATGAGCAACTGATCATATTCCTGAAATCACGCCTGACGCAGGTCGAAAAACGCTGGACAGAATGGCGTAGGAAGCATGAGGTCAAGGAGGCAGAGAAGGCTTCACCGGCTCTCACCGAATGGCTGGGCTCGCTCCGTGAAGGCTACAGGAAGAATGCGGAGACGTTGATCGCCAAACTAAGTGCTCTGCCAGTGGACGACGAGGAGGACCGAAAGACGCTCTATAAGCACGGGATCCTTGCCTTCGAGCGGATGAAGCTGCGTGGCTCCACGGATGAGTTCGTGATGGGGGTTGAGAGCGCAGATAAATTGCTGGCCGTGCTCGCCGACCGAGATGCACTGGAAGACTCTCTCTACCGTGACATCGTGCGATCGCGGCTTGACGCCATCCGTGCCTTCCAGAAGATCGTCGATGACGACGAGAAGGAAAAAGTGCTTCAGAAGTACTTATTCGATCATCTATGGCTGCTTGATCCCTCTTGGGAGCGAGCTACTGGAACCGAGGTCATGGAGTCTCGACTGCTGGATTCAGGGGTCGTCGTCGAGGATTTGACCAAAAAGGAGGAGCTAGGCCGTGTGGACATTAAATATCGTTTGATGGCCGGAAAGCACATCGTAGTCGAGCTGAAGAAAGCTGGCCGCAATATGAAGCTTCTCGAACTTCAGGAGCAAGGCCAGACCTACGTGGACAAGCTCAGGAAGATTCTGCTCGCCCAGAACGAGTCAGCGCCGAACATCGAAGTCATATTCGTGATTGGAAAGCCAATTGAGGAAGAGGGTTCCAATCCTGACCGGTTGAAGTCGTCAATGGCCGCGATTTCTCCGGGGAGCCGTATCGTCCACTACGACACGCTGATCCGTGGAGCGCAGGAAGCCTATTCCGCCTACATGGATAAGAGCAAGGAACTTGATAAGCTTGAAAACATCGTGAACAGGATTTGAGGTGTCAAAGGTATGACAAAAGCATCCAACGCATGGATCGCCATTGATAACGGACTTTTCGCTGCTTCGACGTTGGCACCCTATACATTGTGGCTGAATGGCGAGCGATCTCTGTATCAATCCATCGTCGATGACGATTGGATTTTGATCCTGAGCGCCGCTGGTTATATCACCCGGGTCGGAAAGGTCCTTCGCCTTCGTTCCGATCTGGAGAGCACCACGATTTACTTCGACCGAATGCTAATGGTCGATATGCCGGTTCCCATCGGCCACACGACACTCACTCCTCCTGCTTCGAGTAGCGTTCGTCGAATTCAGTGGACGGATTTTCTGGAGGCACTCCCCAAGGCATTGCACAAGAGCATTGCCGATGTGCCTGTCATTGAGGATCAGGCCTATATCCGCGAGCTACTGCAACTGGCCACTATGGATGATCTGCTCGGTCCTGCTGGCGGTCCCCGAGAGCGCATTGTCGATATGGGTGTACGCGACCGCTACCTAGTTGGCAAACTGGCCCCGCGGCAGGCAGTCCAAGGCGGCATTGAAGGGCTGGAAGGGGCGCTCGCTAATGAGGATGCCGAGGAGCCCATTGAGGAGAAGGTTCCTGGGCATCACGAGCCTGGCGCGGAGTTTGGAACGACTACCGGTCGTGTGGAGCCGGAATCTGATACCGCCGACGAGATAGACGCAGCTAGCAACCAGTCTTTGGTGCCCAGCAGCCTCGGCATGACCTTTTGCGTGGATGGCGATGTCGATCAGATTGAGGTAGAAGCGCGCTGGGGACGTTATGAGCGCGTACCTAATGATGAGCATGAGCTGCTTAAATCTAACGGACAGAAGGCCAGGGTTTGGCAGCGGATTCCTTGTGGCGGCAAGATTAAGCTGGCGCTCAACCAAGGTGTAATTACACATCAAGCACCCGACAACGAATTTCCAGAAGTCCGCGTACAGGGCTCCATTCGGGCTAAGAATGCTAATGGTGACCGGCTGGTCACATTGTTCCTTGTCAATGCACAGGAAGAGCCTGACACAAATAGAGATACTGCATGGGTGTTCCAGCCTGAATTGATCGTTCGTTCGGAGGAGAATGCTGCCAAATGCGCAATCTTCCGACGCCGGCCGGTGCTTGACCCAGACGGGGTAGACCCCGAGCGCGAGGCGCTGGAGATGGTCTACCGCAATCGTGTCGAGTTTGCTGTCGGGCATGGCGTTGCTGTCCACGCTGAAACTGCAGACGATGTGACGCTAGCCACCGAAGTTCGTACCACTGTAATGCCTCATTACGAAGTGCAGGTCACAGAGACGCCGGGCCTTGATAAATTCGACCGCCAGGCGATGCGCGAGATGGTCAGTAGTGGGCTGCTCGATATGCAGAGGCTGGCGACCTTAGAGATCGAGCCGTTAGTAGATGCCTTGAACATGCTGACCAAAGATTACTCCGCTTGGATTGGTGAGCAGCGCGACGGTATAGGCTCAAAGGTGACCGGCTACGACGCTCAATCGCAACTGGCAATGGATCGCTGCGAAGAAATCCTTGAGCGTCTACAGCAAGGCATTGACACGCTGAAGAGTAATGAGAAAGCGCTGGATGCCTTTCGCTTTGCCAATCGTGCGATGGCTACACAACGTGTGCGCAGTCAATACGCGCTAGCTATGCGCCGGGGCGAGGATGTCACGCTCGATCAATTCGACGTGCTGAAGAACCGCAGTTGGCGCCCGTTCCAGTTGGCGTTTCTGTTGCTCTCGATTCCGTCATTAGCGGATCCTAGTCATCCCGACCGAGTTCAAGCTGTCGAGGCTTATGCAGACCTCTTGTGGTTTCCCACTGGTGGCGGCAAGACCGAGGCCTATTTGGGTGTGGCGGCCTTCACGATGGCCATCCGGCGTATGCAGGGTAATCTCGGTGGCTACGACAGCTCACGCGGTTTGGCCGTGATCATGCGTTATACCCTGCGTTTGCTGACACTCCAGCAGTTTCAGCGCGCCACGGCACTGATCTGCGCGATGGAGGTGTTGAGACGTGAGGCACTGGAAAAGGGCGATAAGTCCCTTGGTACTGAGCCCTTCACCATTGGTCTCTGGGTTGGTAACAAGGTCACCCCGGGCACGACGGAAGATAGCCACCGAGCGATTGAAGATGTGCGCAACCCAGGCAAATACAATGCTGGTGCGGCCTCACCGGCACAGCTTACCAGTTGTCCATGGTGCGGCTCTGAAGTGGCTCCTGGCCGTGATGTAGAGGTCGACAGGGGGGCTGGTCGCACCTTCGTCTACTGCGGGGATAAGAAAGGTCGCTGCGACTTTTCCAAAGGCAAGTCGAGCAAGCAGTCTCACCCAGGGATTCCGGTGCTGGTCGTGGACGAGGAGATTTACCATCGCCCGCCCACCATGATGATTGCCACGGTGGATAAGTTCGCGATGATGGCTTGGCGTGGCCAGGTCCGAACTCTCTTCGGTCGTGTGGGACAGGAATGTGAGCGGCATGGCCTGCTTTGGCAAGGTGCTGATTGCAATGGTAATCACCAAGCCGGGAAGGGGTTCCCTTCCTCCAAAGTGAAGAGCATCAGCCCGATCCGTCCGCCTGACTTGATCATCCAGGACGAGTTCCATCTAATCAGTGGCCCCCTTGGTACCATGGTCGGCCTGTATGAGAGCGCTGTGGATGAACTGTGCGGCTGGGCGCTTGATGGCAAGACGGTTAAACCTAAGATCATCGCCTCGACGGCAACGGTGCGTAAAGCCAAGGAGCAAGTTAACAACGTTTTCATGCGTCGTGTTTCAGTGTTTCCCCCGCATGGCCTGGATGTGGAAGACAACTTCTTTTCGGTACAACGGCCGATCAAGGAGAGGCCGGGGCGACGTTACCTCGGTGTGTGCTCACCTGGCAGTTCTCGCCCGGCGATGTTGATCCGCGTCTACACAGCATTCCTGACAGCAGCGCAAGAACTCTTTGACCGCTTTGGTGAGCCTGCTGACCCGTACATGACGATGGTCGGCTATTTCAATTCTCTTCGTGAACTGGGCGGGATGAAGCGTTTGGCGGAGGATGACGTGCAGACACGTTCCTATCGCGTCCAGATGAGCATGGTGGAACGACCCGCATTGGCTCAGCGCAGTATTAGCAATATTTGCGAGCTGACCTCTCGGGTATCAAGTCAGGATATTCCCAAGTACCTCGATAACTTGGAGGTAAAGTTCAAGTCCGAGTTCGATTCTGCTTCCGGGAAGTATGTCACCCGCTGGCAGGACGGAGACACACGAGCCATTGATGTCGTGCTGGCCACAAACATGCTTTCAGTTGGGGTCGATGTTAACCGGCTTGGAGTGATGGCTGTAAACGGGCAGCCCAAGGGAACGGCTGAATACATTCAGGCTACCAGTCGTGTCGGGCGTTCCTTCCCTGGTTTGGTCTGTACGGTGCTGACGTGGGCGCGCCCGCGTGACCTTTCACATTACGAAACCTTTGAGCACTACCATGCAACGTTCTATAAGCACGTCGAGGCGCAATCAGTAACGCCATTCTCCCCACGTGCGATGGATCGAGGTCTGACAGGTTCACTGTTGAGTCTCATGCGTCTGGAAAACGACGAATTTAGTCCGAACGAAGGTGCTGGCCAACTGGGCATGTCTAATCAGGCAGAGATTGCCGATGCTATTAAGGTGTTGTCCTCCCGTGCAGGCAACGTAGCCGAAGACAATGCGCGAAAGCAGTTGGCCGAAACCGAGCTGAAAGAGCGTGCCGACGAATGGGCAAAAGAAGCAAGTAGAGGCGGTCGAATTCTGGCCTATGAGAAACGAGGTCCCGAGAAGGACAAGACCGTTGCATTGATTAAGTCGCCGGGACTCCAAGCCTGGGATAATTGGACCGTACCAATGTCGATGCGAGAGGTAGAGCCCGGAGTGCGCCTGATCATGAATACGAGTCATATTACGGATGACCAAGACTGGAAGCCACGTCCTGTAGAGCAGGATGAGGATTGAGTATGATCATGAACAATAAAACTCCTGTTGGCGAAGTGCGTCCCAGCCAATTGCTATGGACTTATGGTCCCGGTGCATTGATTGACTTACCTAGCCTGTCCGTAGTGACACTAGGCATTGATAAATGGGAAAAAGATCGCTGTCAGCCGATTCAAGAGGCGCGGCTTCTAGCTGCAGTTCGCAAGGTGCTTGGTTCTCAGGTGGAGAACCTAAGGATGCCGCCGTTCCAGAAGAGTGACCTCGTCGATGTCTGGTCTGCGGAGGCGAATATTGGTGTTCCCGTCCGGCCATTCCCGCGCTGGATGCGCTGCGTAAAGTGCGGCCTGCTGTCGCCTTTTGATGCAGGATTGTTCGATATTAAGGAGAACCGCTTTAGGCCGGAGCGAACCCGCTTCGTTCACAAAGGTTGTCGCGGCTCTAAGGGGGACCAAAGGCCTAAGGACGCAGATGCTGTTCCCGCCCGTTTTTTGTTGGCCTGTCGTGATGGTCATCTTGATGATTTTCCTTGGCACTACTTTGTTCATGGCGGTAATAGCTCGTGCAAGGGTACGCTACGCTTCTTCGAGAGCGGCGCGTCGCTGCAAACAGAAAACCTTTGGGTCAAGTGTGATGCCTGTGGGCTATCTCGCAGTATGGCTCACGCCTTTGGTAAAGCGGGCAAAGAGAATCTACCTGGGTGTCGTGGGCGGCATCCACATCTTGATCACTTTGATAACGAGTGTGGCGAAGAACCGAGAGCCGTTCTGTTAGGGGCTACGAATAGCTGGTTTCCCATCACGCTTTCTGCGCTCGCGATTCCTCAGGCTAAGGATCCTCTTGGTCAGCTTGTCCAGGATGGATGGGCGTTTTTTGAAGATCTTGATTCCGAAGCTGAGGTGTCAGTAACGGTTAAAACGCTGAAGAAGACCGGCGCGCTGCCGGGAATTGACAAATATGCTGTGGCCGCAATCTGGGCGGCTATTAAGGGGCTCCGTAACGGCGGAGGGGAGGAGGTCGTAGGTGAAGCCGACATCAAGGGGCCTGAGTGGGATGTGTTGACGGAGGCGAATCCTCCTTCAGACTACCCACACTTCATGAGCAAGAAGGTAGGCATTCCGCCAAATCTCGTAGACCATATCAGCCGAGTTCTGCTTCTTGAACGCTTGCGTGAGGTAAATGCGCTGCTGGGTTTCACACGGGTCGAGGCTCCTGAAGAGTCAGGAGACCCCGATGAGAGCCCGCAGATGGCCAGCCTGTCACGAGCAATGCCAGATTGGGTCCCAGCAAACCAAGTTCACGGCGAAGGAATCTTTATTCAGTTTGATGAGGGTGCCCTCACCAAATGGGAGTCTTTGGATGCCGTAAAGAAAGTCGACCAGATGCTCCGTGGTGGTCATCGGGGGTGGCGCAATTCTCGCCATCTAGACCCCAGTGAGGGATACCCTGGCATTCGGTATGCAATGTTGCACACGCTCTCTCACCTATTGATTCGTGAGCTCGCATTGGAGTGCGGATACAACGCCGCGAGCATTCGTGAGCGCATCTATGCTGATACCACCAGCGATAGCTCACAGGCAGGCATTCTGATCTATACGGCTGCGGCCGATTCAGACGGCACGCTGGGTGGGTTAGTTGATCTTGGTAAGCCAGAAAATTTAGGCCGATTGCTGGAGCAAGCATTAAACCGAGCGAAGGTCTGTTCTTCCGATCCACTTTGTTCTGAGCATGACCCAGAGAGGGACCGCTCCCTGCATGTCGCTGCCTGCCATGCGTGCAGTTTGGTGGCTGAGACCTCTTGTGAGAGAGGTAATCGTTACCTGGATCGATCACTTCTAATATCAACACTTGAGCGCTCTGACGCAGCTTTCTTCAAGGGCTTTTAGATGGATGAGCTACTGGATGCCATATCAGCGTTGGTTGCTCTAGTTTCACCAGAAAAGGTTGATGCTGTTGCCGATCGTGTTCGACAAGCAGAGGCCAGTAAAGCTACAACGGCATTGTCGAGCGTGCTTGGAACCCCCTTGGCTAGAATTGCGGTCGGTAAGCTTGCGGCGGCGTGGCAAAACACCGAGATCGCTTCAGGCGAACTGGCGTCGATGCTTCGTTCCGCCAGCTACGTGTATGCCAAAGCCGCGTCAGAGCAATCCTCCGAGCTCGTGTGGACTGGCCCGACGACGCCCTTCGTATCGGCGCGTCGAACAGAGCAGGCGCTTCTGCAGGTCATCAATTCCGCTGAACAGTCGTTGTTTATTACCAGCTTTGTAGCCTATGAGGTTACATCAATCGTGAATGGCTTGAACTCTGCCATTGATAGGGGGGTGTCAATCTCAATGTTGCTAGAACTATCACAAGAACACGGTGGCAACATTAGTTTCGATACCATCAGTAAGATGAGAGGCTTGGTTCCTACTGCTAAACTTTATGCTTGGAGCGAAAAGGCTGACTGCTTCGAAAATGGAAGTGTGCATGCCAAAGTCGCAGTAGCTGATGGGCGCTCCTGTTTTATTACAAGCGCCAATCTGACAGGTTATGCCATGGAAAGAAATATGGAGGCGGGCCTACTTCTTACTGGAGGGGCTATTCCTGTGATGCTTGAGGAGCATTTGCAAGCGCTGGTTTATACGGGCGTTATATCGGCGGTGTGAAATTTAGTTGTGAGGGTTTAGTCGTATATTTTCCACCCAATTTCGCAGGCTAGATAATTAGCAATAACGATTCTGATGATCACCCCTTCAATATCATCAATTGAAAGGTAGCGGTAATATCCTTCCTGGACTTCAATCCAATCGTTTACCAATAGCTGCATGGTTTTCTGGTCGCCAGAAAGAGAGGCCATGCTGATCTCGGCAGCAAGCATGCGCTGATGGCTTCTTGAGCCAATTTCGCTGATCAGATGTTGGATGTGTGCTGCGTTGAAAGCTTCTATTTGCTCTTCTGATAGTGAGCTTAGTGCACCACACCAGTAGTGATCGGGATCATGAGCAAGTTGCTGGCTAAGCTCGTATGCGGCATGCCCTCTTGCTAGTTTTAATACTACATTTTTTACTCTTTCATATTCAGGGATGAATGAGATTAGCCCGTTTGAGTCTGTTTTGGCTGATTCTATTCTAGCCTTTAAAGCCGGAGACCTACTCATCGCTTTAGCAACTGAGGGTCTTCTCATCCTATCTGGATTAGTGGAACCAGCGAGCACGGATTCCAGGAGGCAAACAAGGTACTGTTCATCCTTGGAAAAGCCTTGATTGCAAGATTTGCAGGCGCTGACAACAGGTAAATTATCTGGATATGGCGGCTCTAAAAGAATGCGAGATGGAACATGGTCGCGCGTATTTGCAGAACCGCCACAGTAAATGCAGCCACTTAGTAGTCTATAGTCTGAAAAATTCTGTAATTGATCCAACGTTGCTCTCCAGGCTGTTTGAATTGTTATACTCCCTCTCTTTAGGGCTTCAACCAGCTAGACTCTAAATCGTCAACAGTGTGGCAAACACCCTTTTTTATTTTTTATTATGTTGTAAATCAGATGGTTGAGTCTCTATTTGAGTCCGGCCTCTGTAACCAGATTAAAAGTGTAGCATTGAGTGTAGTTCACCCCTTTGCTGGCTTCGAAATACCTCTGATTTTATCCAACTGACACCTTTGTATTATTGATGTATGTTGAATCAGAAAAAACTCACTTTACCTCCGAATATTGGTTCATTAAATAAAAGTGGGCATGATATGAAAATTGCTCTAGGGAGCGAGATTTTTCCTTTCTCAATTGAGGACATCCCCAAAACGCACGTCAGTACTAAATCAGTGGGGCCGATGGGGGCTTCACGCGACTATCCAGCATGAGTTCTATCAGTCGGCGCGGCGGCGAATCGTTTTCAGT
>NZ_LSMM01000013.1:0-11147 GCF_001566815.1 Marinobacter sp. Hex_13 | reverse complement strand
GGCAGTCAGTCGCGCCGAAGCTGCGTGCCAAGTCGAATTTGTCCGGATTGATATCAATCGCAAAAATCCGCCCGGCTTTGGCTTGGCGAGCACCCTGGATAGCCGCGAGGCCGATGCCTCCTAGTCCAAAGACCGCGACAGAGTCGCCTTCCTGCACTTTTGCCGTGTTGTGGACTGCACCAATACCGGTGGTCACACCACAGCCCAGTAAGCAGACATGCTCGGGGTTTGCGTCAGGGTTGATTTTGGCAAGGGACACTTCGGCAACGACGGTGTACTCGCTGAAGGTGGAGCAACCCATGTAGTGATAGATTGGCTCGCCGTTGTATGAGAAGCGGGTGGTGCCGTCCGGCATCAGGCCCTTACCTTGAGTTTCCCGTACCGCGACACAGAGGTTGGTTTTACCGGATTTACAGAACAGGCATTCGCCACATTCAGCGGTATAGAGAGGGATAACGTGGTCACCGGGTTTTACGCTAGTCACACCTTCGCCAACCTCTACAACAATACCTGCACCCTCGTGGCCCAAAACCGCTGGGAAAATGCCTTCAGGGTCGTCCCCGGACAGGGTGAAAGCGTCGGTATGGCATACCCCGGTATGTGTAATTTTGACGAGTACCTCGCCTTTACGGGGTGGTTCAACGTCAATTTCTACGATTTGAAGAGGTTTACCTGGTTCAAAGGCAACAGCTGCACGTGATTTCATGATGTTGTTTCCTTGTGTTGGTCTTGGCTCAATGGAGTTTGCTAACTCTCATGCTTTACAACTCAATCGTGAGAGCCTGTTAAGCGTTTCGCCAGTTGATCTTTACTGGTGATATGTCGCTATTGTGGGAAAGTGCTTTGTGTCTGTATATGGAATATATAGTGTTTCACCATTCCAAAAAGTGGAATAATAATGAAGTGATATCAGGCTAGGAGAAGTGGGTGATGAGCAAGGAAATCGAGATGCTACGCATCTTCCTGGTGGCTGCTGAGAGCAGCAGCTTTAGGGATGCAGCCGTCAAGCTAGCCACATCTCCTCAGGCGGTCACTCGTGCGATCAAGCACTTGGAGGCGCATTACGGCGAACTGCTGTTCCACCGAAACACTCGACAGATCCGGATTACCTCGTTCGGGGAGGGGTTGCTCGATCAAGTTCGAGATGCTTTGGAGCAAGTCGAGGATCTATTGCGCGTTCGAGGGGAAGAGCAGGGCGAAGATGTGTCTGGAATGGTTCGAATCACAGCCCCTCACAGTCTTTGCAACCGCGCAGTTCTGCCGGCGATAGAGCGTGTGGCGGAACGTCACCCCTGCATCACCATGGATGTTCGGTTATCAGACCGTATCAGCAATACCGTGGATGAAGGTATCGATGTTGGTGTCAGAGTCGGATTCATGCGAGACAGCCGCTACGTTGCCAGGAAAGCGGCAGATATGAGACTTCCGGTTGTTGCCGCGCCAGGCTTAATTGAGAAATTAGAGGCCCCCAGTGATATCGACGCGCTGGCCTCGCTGCCGATCCTTGCCGCGCTGGATATTAATACAGGGCGCCCCTGGCCTTGGCATTTCAAGGGGGAGAGGCAGTGGGTACCGACCTCACCAGTTCTGATTGCAGACAATGCCGAGGTGGAAATGGGAGCTGCGCTTTCCGGGCTTGGTTTTGCTCAGTTGGCTGACTACATGGCAGCCCCTTACATCGCTAGCGGAGAGCTTGTTCAAGTCCTTGAGAATGAAGAGCCTCCGCCATGGGGGCTCTTCGTGTACCGTCCACAAAGTGGTCCTGTTCCACCCAGAGTCCGCGCGGTCTTTGACGCAGTTCATGCCGCGCTTGGTGCTATGCCGTCGCTCAATCAGCTTGAATAATGGAATTCAGCCAAGGCGGCCCTGAGTCAAAATGCAACGTGGGCTACTGGTTAAACCCTTTACCACCAATATGCATACTGGTGATTTTGCCGCGTAACAACTCTTCTCGCTCAGCATTCAGCTCCTTCATTTTGGCGACATACTCGGGATTCTCATGATTCGGCCGGTCGATGCTGTGGAGACCCGCGACTTCCTCCATCATGTTTCTGTCCAAGACTTCAAATTCCGCAGCCAGGTGCCTGGCGTGCTCGCCTGACACCCCTAACGCCTCAAGGGCCGAGCGACCTGTTCGTATGGCGCTATCGTAAGTTTCGCGAATGATGTCACGGCATCCCATGGCATACAGCTCGAATACATGGTTCCTGTCCCAAGCTCGGGCAATAACATGGACATTGGGGTAGTGCTTGAGTACGTGTTGAACCAGTTTGTTGATCTGCTCCCTGCCATCAATGGCCACAATGAGTAACTTGGCCTGGCCTATGCCAGCGGCTTCCAGCAGGTCTGGCCGTGTGGCATCTCCGTAATAGACCCTGATGCCATAATTACGCAGGATATCCAGCTGGCTTGCGCTGAAATCCACCACGGTGGTCTGCAAGCCCATGCCACGTAACATACGATTGATAACACCGCCGAATCGCCCGTGCCCGGCGATGATGATGTCACCAGCGGCATCTATTTCATCTGAGGCTTGTTGCTGAGAATCGGCATATCGAGGAGCAATTACACGGTCATAGATGATGAATAATACAGGCGTTAGAAGCATGGATAGGGCAACGATCAACAGAAGCTGATCCGCTAGCGCTTGCGGCAAGATGGCGTGATTGACCGTAAAAGACAGCAGCACAAAGCCGAACTCACCAGCTTGAGCCAGGCTCAATGCGAAGAGCCAGCGATTGCTGCCCTGCAGATGGAATAGCTTGGCCAGAACCAGTAATACCACGACTTTGACGGCGATAAGCCCCAGTGTGGCCAGGATAATAGGTACCCATGCGCTAGCGAACAGGGCGAAATTGATACCTGCGCCGACGGTCATAAAGAACAATCCGAGCAACAAACCCTTGAATGGCTCAATATCGGATTCCAGTTCATGGCGGTAGTCACTGGTAGCCAGCATGACTCCGGCAATAAAGGTACCTAGTGCCGGAGACAGGCCGACCAGCTGCATGAGCAAGGCAACGCCTATCACCATCATCAACGCTGCGGCATTAAACAGCTCGCGTAGTCGGGTGGCTGCAATCAAATCAAAGATTTGGGTGGTTAAACGCCGCCCAGCCAGAATCACCACAGCCAATGCTCCAATGGTGACTAGAGTGGCCTGCCAGCCGGGCAAGCCCGCGACCAGGCTGATCCCTGTATGCTCAGCGCTGTCTTGTGCGTGAACAAGCAGGTCCTGGAGTTCAGCTATGGCTAGCAGCGGCATTAAGGCGAGCATGGGAATGACCGCGATATCCTGAAACAGCAAAACGGAAAAGGCAGATTGCCCACCGTCGCTGCTCATCAGGCCTTTTTCGTTCAATGTCTGCAACACGATGGCAGTGGAGGACAAGGCCAGAACCAGGCCTACAGCCAGGGCAACAGACCACCTTTCCCCCAGCATCCAGCAGATAAGCATCACCGCACCTGTCGTCGCAGATAGCTGTAGTCCACCTAAACCAATGAGTCGATGGCGCAGCCTCCAAAGACGTTCGGGTTCTAGCTCGAGGCCGACCAGAAATAACATCATCACCACTCCAAATTCGGCGAAATGCTGCAATGAGAGAACGTCTACATCCAGCAATGCCAATAAGGGAGAGATCATGATGCCTGCTATCAGGTATCCAAGTACCGAGCCCAGGCCGAGACGGGTTGCCAATGGCACAGCGGCAACACCAGCAGCAAGGAAGATAAACGACAGGAGTAGATAATCGGTCATTACAGTTCACCAATGCCTGAGCAGTTTTTGAGCAATCTTGATCTTTTCATTCAACAATAGTGTGTAGATACCAAATGAAGCAGAGCCCGTGATATGGGGCTCTGCGTCTATTTACGGAGCAGGGAATGCGTTGGGGGAGGGCACCAACGCATTCCCCCGCCTTAATGGTATCTACATGAAGATAAACTGCCGATACAAGGCATCAAGCTGTTCACGCACCGCTTCTACGCTTTGCTCTTTACCACTATCCGTCAGCTCCATTAGACGCTGTTCCTTGTCTGTAATCTGCTGGCAAAGATCTGCCAGGTTCTCACAGAAGCCGTCTGGATGAATAACTGGACCCGCAGTTTCGACTTGTTCGCTTGCCTTTTTACGCGCCGAGGAGGTCGGTGATATCCCGTGTTCTTTGTTAAAGGCAATCTGGATGGCTCGGCGGTTATTGGTCTCATCGATAGCTTGCTTCATTGCTGGGGTAACCGTGTCAGCATACAAAATGGCTTTACCGTTCTGATTACGTGCGACACGTCCAATCATTTGGATTAGGGCGTGGGAGGAACGTAGAAAGCCAGCACGGTCAGCATCGAGGATGGCGACAAGTGATGCTTCAGGAATATCGAGACCCTCTCGAAGCAGGCTAATGCCAATCAAGACGTCGAATTCGCCTTCTCGAAGGCCATTAATGATTTCGACCCGGTCTTCAGCCTTGGTGTCTGAGTGCATGTATCTGGTGCGAATACCATTCTCTTCAAAATAGCCGTTTAGGTCTTCGGCAGCTGCCTTAGTCAGAGTGGTAATAAGAACCCGGCTGTTCTTCGTTACACATGCAGAGATTTCATTGAGAAGGTCATCGATGGAGCCGTCCTTTTTCCTGATTTCAACCACAGGGTCAAGCAAGCCGGTAGGGCGGATCATCTGCTCAATTACCCGATCCTGAGACTTCTTTATCTCGTAAGCGCCCGGCGTTGCGGACACAAATACGGTTTGCGGTTTGATTTTCTCGAATTCAGTGAAATTAAGAGGGCGGTTGGCTTTGGAAGACGGTAAGCGGAAGCCGTAATCAATAAGGGTGTTCTTGCGGCTCTGATCGCTCTGGTACATAGCAGAAATCTGCGGGATCATGACATGTGATTCATCGATGAATAAAAGCCCATCTTTGGGGAGGTAGTCGAGCAGGGTCGTTGGAGGCAGAGAGGCGTCTCTACCGCTGAAATACGAGGAATAGTTCTCCATCCCAGAGCAGTAGCCAAGTTCTTTCATCATTTCGATGTCGTTGGTAACTCGCTCATGCAGACGATCAGCCTCCACAAAACGGTTGTCGCTATTCAGCTCTGCGACGCGCTTCTCCATCTCTTCGGTGATTTTTTGCGTTGCTTCATCAATTTTGTCGGTGGGAGTGGCAAAAAGGGTCTTCGGCGACACAAAATATTCGTCAATCGTTTCGAGGCTCTCTCCTGTCACAGGGTCGATACGCTTAATAGACTCAATGGCGTCATCCAGCAGCTCTACACGCACCCCCCATTGCTCTGAATCGGCTGGGAAGATATCAATCACGTCTCCCTGTACCCGGAAGGTGGCGCGTTTTAGCTTCCGATCTGTTCTGTCGTATTGCAGCTTGGCGAGCCGGTGAATCAGCTCTCTTTGGTCAAATCGAGCGCCGGGTGCTAGCGGCACCTGCAAGGCACGATATTCGTCTGGATCACCCAAACCATATATGGAGGAGACCGATGCCACGACGATGACATCCCTGCGTTCAATGAGTGACTTGGTGGTGGATAATCTCAGCCTCTCCAGATGCTCATTGATGGCGGAGTCTTTCCTGATAAAGCGATCAGCGCCAGGAATATAGATCTCTGGCTGGAAGAAGTCGTAATACGATACGAAGTACTCAACCGCATTTTCAGGGAAGAAGCTCTTCATTTCGCTGTAAAGCTGAGCGGTCAATGTCTTGTTCGGTGCAAGTATCAGGGTGGGGCGTTTAAGCCGGTGAATCACGTTCGCCATGGTGTAGGTCTTGCCAGACCCGGTAATCCCTTTAAGGGTTTGATGCGTTGCGCCGCCTTCAATATTCGATATCAATCTCGCTATGGCCTCAGGCTGATCCCCTGATGGCGTGTAGCTAGAGTGCAAGATGAACTTACCTGTAGACATTACCGATCTCCTATTTACACTCCTTGTATTTAGCAGGATGTCTTGGCGTTTGGAAAGCTCTGTCAAACCAGAGCCGGACTCTTTAGAGGGCTGGTGTGTGGCGGATATATACCCCAAGCACCAAATGCAGGGCAGGGCGCTTTCCTAGTCTGCAGCGTAAGCAAGCCCCCGTAGACCTTTCCGCGTTAGGCGGCAGCCCAAAACACAGACAGTGCTAGGAGGTTCCAGCCAGTCCAGGGAAAAGGGAAGACAGTCCAGCCACTAGCATGCTTACCGCAATGGCCAGCAGGATCATGCCCATCAGGCGGGTAGTAATCACCCGCATGGTATCGCTGAGGACCTTGCCAAAGGCTGAGGCAAAGAACAGCACCGCAAACAGCATCAGCAGGATCGCCGCGACCACACTGCTCAGTGCTAGCAGAGCTGCCGCAGAGCCAGCGTGGCCTGCGTAGATGATCAGGGTGGCGATGGTGCCGGGGCCGACGATCATGGGAAAGGTGATGGGGTAGAAGGCCAGCCCGCTAAGATCCTGCATCTGCCCCTGTTCTGCATCGCTGCCGTGATGGGAGCTGATGTTGTCGCCGTTGAGCATGGACCAGGCAATATGCGCCAGCACGATGCCGCCAGCCACTCGAAACTGGTCAACGGTAATGCCGAAGAAGTGAATAATGGCTTGCCCGGCGAGCAGAATCACCCCACACATCAATGCCGAAAACAACACGATTTTCACCGCCAGGGTACGCTGTTGTGCCACCGTAAAGCCTGTGGTCAGCGCCAGAAAGATGGGCAGGTTAACGAACGGGTTCATGATGGCGAAGAAGGCGCCAAAGGCTTTGATCAGTTCGGTTTTGTCCATGGTTGCGCTCCCTTTTGCGGTAATCACGATGCCCGAGCATGATAGCAAGTTGGCGGCGGTTGACATCGCGCCAGCCTGGGCGTAGTTCATTATTTCTGTGTGCAGCGTCATTTCCACGCATTTCATTCGTATGACGGCAAGGAGTAGGGCCATGGCGGACCGGCGCAAAGTTCCAGGGGTAAAGCAATACGGTGGTCCGGCAGGGGGCTGGGGTGCACTCAAGGCCACCGCCGAGGCGGTGCGTGAGCAGATGGATGCAGTACAGGCGTCAGGCACCTTGCTGCGTACCAATCAGCCCCATGGTTTCGACTGCCCTGGCTGCGCCTGGCCAGACAAGGAGCACCGTTCTACCTTCCAGTTCTGTGAGAATGGTGCCAAGGCGGTAACTTGGGAAGCCACCAAGAAGCGGGTCACGCCCGAATTCTTTGCCGAGCACAGCGTTACCGAGCTGCTGGGCTGGCATGACCACGACCTGGAAGGCATGGGTCGACTCACGCAGCCACTGGTCTATAACGCGAACACCGACCACTATGAACCCATCGAATGGCAGCAGGCCTTTGATCGCATCGGTGAGATCCTTCGCGCTCTAGACCCGAGTCAAGTGGAGTTTTATACCTCTGGCCGCGCCTCCAACGAAGCGGCCTACCTTTACCAACTGTTCGCACGGGAACTGGGCACTAATAACTTCCCCGATTGTTCCAACATGTGCCATGAAGCGACTAGCGTTGGCCTGCCTCGTTCTATCGGCATGGGCAAGGGCTCGGTCTCGCTGGAAGATTTTGACCACTGTGAGCTGATTATTTCCATCGGACATAACCCCGGTACTAACCATCCGCGGATGATGGGTACGCTACATGAAGCCTCCCGGCGCAAGGTGCCGATCATGGTGTTCAACCCGCTCAAAGAACGGTCTCTGGAGCGCTTTGCCGATCCGCAGAACATGATCGAGATGGCGACCTTTGGCTCAACACCCATTGCCTCGTCCTATTTTCAGGTGCGCGCCGGCGGTGATGCGGCGGCGCTCAAGGGCATCATGAAAGGGGTATTGCAGCTGGAAAAAGGCATCGGTGGCGTGCTCGACCGTGATTTTATCGATGAGCATACGACCGGTTTTGACGCTTTGGTGGCGGATATCGAGGCCACCGCCTGGGAGGACATCGAACGGGAAAGCGGTTTGCTTCGCAGTGATCTGGAAATGGTGGCGGCGGCCTACGCCCGCTCCAAGGCCACCATTGTTTGTTATGGCATGGGGGTCACCCAGCACAACAAGGGCACTGCCAATGTGCGACTGATCTGCGATCTGTTGCTGTTGAGAGGCAACATGGGCAAACTAGGGGCAGGCATTTGTCCTCTGCGCGGCCATTCCAATGTGCAGGGTAACCGTACCGTGGGTATCACAGAAAAGCCTGCCCCGGCATTTCTGGAAAAATTGCAGCAGACCTTTGGCTTTACTCCGCCCAGTGAGCACGGCCACGATGCGGTACAGACCATGCAAGCCATGGTGGCGGGCCACGCCAAGGCGTTGCTGTGTCTGGGCGGCAACTTTGCCGTGGCCATGCCGGATGCCGAGGTCAGTTACCCGGCCATGAAGGGACTGGATCTGGGCGTGCATATCGGCACCAAGCTGAATCGCTCCCACCTGCTCACCGCCAAACAGACCTTCCTGTTCCCGTGCCTGGGACGTACTGAACGTGATGAGCAGGGCAGCGGTCCGCAGGCGGTGACGGTGGAGGATTCCATGTCCATGGTGCATGCCTCGCAAGGCCAGCTGGAGCCCGCCTCGCGCTGGTTAAAATCGGAACCTGCGATTGTTGCCGGAATGGCTCAGGCCACGTTGCCTGGCAGTACCGTCAAATGGGCGGCATTGGTGGAAGACTATGATCGCATCCGTGATCTGATCGAACAGACGATCCCTGGCTTTGACGACTATAACGAGCGTATCCGGGTACCTGGTGGTTTTCGCATGCCACTGCCGGCCACCGAGAGGGTATGGAATACGCCCTCCGGCAAGGCAGAGTTTTTTGTGTTCGATGGACTGAAGCAGAATCTGGAGGTCCGCGGTGACGATGTGCTGCGATTGATCACTATCCGCAGCCATGATCAATACAACACCACCATCTATGGCATGGATGATCGCTATCGTGGCGTGTTCGGGCGCCGCGATGTGCTGTTCATGAATGCCGAAGACATGGCCGCGCGCGGGTTTCAGCACGGCGATAAGGTTAATATCGAAACTGCCCTGGAGGGCAAGTCGCTGCACTATGACAACCTCACAGTGATCGAGTACAACATTTCTGCGGGTTCCGCAGCGGCCTATTACCCGGAAGCCAACCGGCTGATCCCGCTGGATTACATGGACAAGGAAAGCGGCACGCCGTCCTACAAGTCGGTGCCGGTACGGGTGAATCTGGCCAGTGATGCCTCCTGATACAAACAACCATAAACAATAATGGCAAGGTTATGACGACAACGGTTTCTGCCCCACAAGCGGTCTGTGCACCACTGACTCAATACGCCATTTTTATCGTGGCTACAGCATTGCCTGGCGGTGCAGCCGAACAGCAGATTCGCGAGGTTTGTGCCGATCTGGGAGGCTTGGTACGTAGCATCAGTCAACGCACCCCGGCGGGCAATCTCAGCTGCATCTGCGCCTTCGGTGCTCAGGCCTGGCCACGTTTTTTCGGAACTGGCCAGCCCCGCGAGCTACACGAGTTTCGCGCCCTGGGACCGCCAGAGCGGCACGCACCGGGTACTCCGGGAGACCTGTTTTTCCATATTCGTGCCGAGCAGATGGATCTGTGTTTTGAAATGGCCATGCAGTTGATGAACAAGCTGGGCGGCAGCGTGCAGGTGGAAGACGAGGTGCATGGTTTTCGTTATTTCGATTCACGCAGCATGGTGGGGTTTGTGGATGGTACCGAAAATCCGCAAGGCGACGAGATCGCCCGCTTCGCCCTGGTTGGGGAGGAAGATACGGACTTTGCCGGTGGCAGCTATGTGATAACCCAGAAGTACCTGCACGACATGGATGGCTGGGATGCGCTACCGGTGGAGCAGCAGGAAAAAATCATCGGCCGCAGCAAGCTCGACGACATCGAGCTGGACGACGAGCACAAACCTTCCTGGGCTCATAATGCTCTGACCGTTATCGAGCGCGATGGTGAAGAGTTGAAAATCCTGCGCGACAACATGCCGTTTGGCAAACCGGGCAGTCGGGAATTCGGCACTTTCTTTATTGGCTATGCTCGATCAGCGGCAATTACCGAAGAAATGCTGGAAAACATGTTTGTGGGCAACCCGGAAGGCAACTATGACCGGTTGCTGGATTACAGCCGGGCGGTGACCGGCAATTTGTTCTTTGTGCCGTCGCAGGCGCTACTCGACTGTTTGGCCGACTGAGACTGAACCTCTCACAGGGACAGGGCTATATAGTCGTGGTTCACTGTGATGCGGTACATGGATCAGGTTGAGTTGGTGGCGCCGTGCCCACTGTACCGTTAGCGCGGTGGGCGCCGACAGGGTGGCCAGGGTGCCAATGCCGGTGCTTACCGCTTTCTGAATCAGCTCCAGACTGCAACGGCTGGTCATTACCACCACGCCGTCACGGGGGGAGATGGCAGCGTGGTAGAGCGCGCCAATCAACTTGTCCAGGGCGTTATGGCGGCCAATATCTTCCCGGCAGAACAGAATTTCTCCCTGATTATCCAGGTATGCCGCCGCATGCAGGGCGCCACTGGGCTGTGCCAGTTGCTGGTGTTCGGCCAGCCGCTGGCGTAGCCGTGCAAACAGTCGGGCAGGTGGTAATGGCGCCGGGCTTAGAGAGGGCATCGCCGGCAGCGCCTGCTCCAGTGCGGCCACCCCACACACACCGCAACCACTGGTGCCGGCCAGCTGACGGCGCTGTTGCTTGAGTTCGGCGAAAGCGCGGTTGGCAATGGTCAATTCGGCCTGTCGGGCCTCACCCTGGCCGCCAAACTCAATGTCGTAGAGCTCTTCGGGGCGAGCAATCAGTCGATTGCTGAGGCTGAATCCCAGTACGAAGTCTTCCAGATCATTGGGGGTGACCATCATCACCGCCTGGCTAATGCCGTTGTAGCTGATGGCCAGCGCGGCTTCCTCGGCCAGGGTCGCCTGATGGCGAACCTGGCTGTTCAAATCCAGGTAATCGAAGGCCGATTCCTGGTTGCCGGCCTGCTCGTTAGCGAGGGGGGCGAAAGTGCTCACAGTCAGGCTCCGGTGAGGTTGATACCTTCAGAGTAGGGGAATCCTGCGTTAACGTCTAAGGCGCAGCAATGTCTGGATCGTTGCTCGCCGTCGGGCTGGCGGGGGAAAGGCGGTATTAGTGGCTCGCTTATCGGACGCTGTTTTCACAATGAAGCTGGAGTC
>NZ_LSMM01000012.1:0-83990 GCF_001566815.1 Marinobacter sp. Hex_13 | reverse complement strand
GCCGGGTCCACAGGGGACTTGCACCCCCAAGTCATCCGGCCAGCACCACCTGTACCGGAACAGCGCCCGTCAAGGCGCTACGCGCCATGCCTGGCGCACAACAAGAAAGCCCCGCAAAAGCGGGGCCTTCTCTCAGGTGCTGAAGTGAAACAATCAGCTAAGCAGCTTGATCATCACACCTGCAGCCACCGCAGAGCCGATAACACCGGCCACGTTTGGTCCCATAGCGTGCATCAGCAGGAAGTTCTGCGGGTTGGCCTCAAGGCCGACCTTGTTGGATACCCTTGCAGCCATCGGCACCGCAGACACACCAGCGGAACCAATCAGCGGGTTGATAGCTTCCTTGGTGAAGCGGTTCATCAGCTTCGCCATCAGAACACCACACGCAGTACCCACAGCAAAGGCCACAATACCCAGGCCCAGGATACCCAGCGTCTGCGCATCCAGGAACTTGTCAGCCATCAGCTTGGAGCCAACCGACAGGCCCAGGAAAATCGTTGTGATATTGATCAGTGCGTTCTGGGCAGTATCGCTCAGGCGCTCGACCACGCCACACTCGCGCATCAGGTTACCAAAGCAGAACATACCCAGAAGTGGCGCAGCGTCAGGCAGGAACAGAACCACCGCAATCAGTACCACCAGCGGGAACACGATCTTCTCTTTCTTGCTCACCGGGCGGAGCTGGGACATCTTGATGGCCCGCTCTTTCTGGCTGGTCAGCGCCTTCATGATCGGCGGCTGAATCATCGGCACCATCGCCATATAAGCGTAAGCCGAAACTGCAATCGCCCCGAGCAGGTGCGGTGCCAGAACACTGGACACATAAATGGAGGTAGGACCATCCGCACCACCGATAATACCGACTGCGGCGGCTTCAAGGATGGTGAAGTCCAGGATACCCAGCCAATCGAGCAATGCAGCACCCAAAACGGTTCCGAAGATACCGAACTGGGCTGCAGCGCCAAGCAGCATTGTCTTGGGGTTAGCCAATAGCGGACCAAAGTCCGTCATTGCGCCGACACCCATGAAAATCACCAGCGGACCAATGGTGCTACCGATAACCACAGAATAGAAGTTATACAGCATGCCATTGCCATAGCCGAAGTCCTGGGCAATGGCATTTGCCATCGCCATGTCGGAGTAGCTGGCCTCTTTGACCGCCACCTTGAAGGCTTCTTTCAGCTCAGGGGTAATAGCCTGGCCGGCCTGATAAGCAACATCCAGCGGCGCAGCCAGTGCGGCCAGCACCTGCGTAGTGTCGCTCTTCAGGGCGAAATGAATCGCGTTCTCCGCCGCAGTCAGGGCAAGCCCTGCCTCCGGAATATTCGCCAGAATACCGCCGAACCCGATGGGTACCAGCAGCAGCGGCTCGAACCCCTTGCGAATCGCAAGGAACAGAAGAAGAAGGCCGATGGCGATCATGATCACCTGGCCAAGTTCCATATTGAACAGGCCACTACCTGTCCAGAGTGTCATTAATTTATCCATGGAATGCTGGCCCTTATGCGATTGTCAGCATTTCATCATCAGGGGAGACGGCATCACCGACCTTGATGAAGACTTCGCCGATGGTACCGGCTTTCGGTGCCCGAACCTCGGTTTCCATTTTCATGGCTTCGAGAATGATCAGCACATCGCCCTCTTCCACGGCGTCGCCGGGAGATACCAGAACCTTGAAGATATTGCCGCCCAGAGGCGCGACCAGAGGCTCGCCTTCACCCGCAGCCGGTGCAGGCGCGGAAGAGGAAGCAGCAGGTGCGGATGCAGCACCACCTTCACCCTGAATCTGGCTGATTTCACCGCCTTCGGACACCGCAACAACATACTTCTTGCCATTAAC
Source organism: Marinobacter sp. Hex_13 (assembly GCF_001566815.1). Lineage (NCBI taxonomy): Bacteria > Pseudomonadati > Pseudomonadota > Gammaproteobacteria > Pseudomonadales > Marinobacteraceae > Marinobacter > Marinobacter sp. Hex_13. Next base: position 82,150 of record NZ_LSMM01000012.1, on the reverse strand, counting down.
ATCGACCGTGTAGGTTTCCGGGCCTTCAGCTTTCTTGGCAGGTGCTGCGTCTTCAGCAGTCGGAACCGGCTCAAATGCATCCGGGTTGTTACGGTTTTCCAGGAACTTCAGGCCGATCTGCGGGAACAGTGCGTAGGTCAGCACGTCGTCCTCAACATTGTCGGCCAGCTTGATGCCCTTCTCTTCCGCCAGCTTCTTCAGCTCGTCGGTCAGCTTGTCCATTTCCGGCTCAAGCACATCGGCCGGACGACAGGTCATCACTTCCTTGCCATCCAGAACGCGCTCCTGCAGCTCCTTATTCATGGCCGCCGGCGCAGCGCCGTACTCGCCCTTGAGGATGGCGGAGGTTTCCTTGGAGATGGACTTGTAACGCTCACCGGTCAGAACGTTCAGTACCGCCTGGGTACCCACGATCTGGGAAGTCGGAGTGACCAGCGGAATGAAGCCCAGGTCTTCGCGAACCTTGGGAATTTCATCCAGAACTTCGTCGAACTTGTCGCTCGCGTTCTGCTCTCGCAGCTGGTTTTCCATGTTGGTCAGCATGCCGCCCGGTACCTGGGCGATCAGGATGCGGGAATCGGTGCCACGCAGGCTGCCTTCAAATTTCGCGTACTTCTTACGCACCTGGCGGAAATAGCTGGCGATTTCCTCAAGCAGGGTCAAGTCCAGGCCGGTGTCTCGGTCTGTGCCTTCCAGGATGGCAACAACCGCCTCGGTGGGCGAGTGGCCGTAGGTCATGCTCATGGAGGAAATGGCGGTGTCCACGTTATCGATGCCGGCTTCCGCGGCCTTGATGGCGGTGGCGGTAGACATGCCGGTGGTGGCGTGGCACTGCATATGGATGGGAATATCCAGCTCTTTCTTCAGACGGCTGACCAGATCAAAAGCTACGTAAGGCTTAAGGATACCGGCCATGTCCTTGATGGCGATGGAGTCCGCGCCCATGTCGGCCACTTCTTTCGCCATTTCAACCCACATTTCGATGGTGTGCACGGGGCTGGTGGTGTAGGCGATGGTGCCCTGGGCATGCTTGCCAGTCTTACGAACGGCCTTGATGGCACGGTCCAGGTTACGCGGATCGTTCATGGCGTCGAAAATCCGGAACACGTCTACGCCGTTCTCGGCAGCACGCTCACAGAAACGGTCGACCACATCATCGGCGTAATGACGGTAACCCAGCAGGTTCTGGCCACGCAGCAGCATTTGCTGTTGGGTGTTAGGCATGGCCTTTTTCAGTTCACGGATGCGCTCCCAGGGATCTTCGCCCAGGTAACGGATGCAGGAGTCGAAGGTAGCTCCGCCCCAGGATTCCAAAGACCAGAAACCAACCTTGTCGAGTTTCTCGGCAATGGGCAGCATGTCGTCAAGCCGCATGCGGGTGGCAAGCAGGGACTGGTGGGCGTCACGCAGGATAACGTCCGTAATCCCCAGCGGTTTCTTTGTGTCAGTCATCGTGTCAGCCTTCTGTTTAAAGGTTCTAATCTATCTGCCAGGTCACTTCTTGTGGCGTGACCGGTATTGTGCAATCGCTTTTTTAATCGCTTCAGCGGTGTCAGGATCAACCGACGATGGCGCCGAAGGCCTTGCACGTGGAGTACGGGCCGGAGCAACGGGTTCAGGCGGGCCGAACCGATGGACCAGTTTTGACATGAGCAGGGTTGCAAACACCAATATGATCAGGAATACGAAGACAAACCCCATGCCTGCGACCATCAGATCGATGGCTTGTGACATTAGCTCACTCATAACAAATAGCTACCTGTATTGAGTTGTTGATTTTCCCGAGCCCTTGGCCAGGCCTCGCCAGGAGCGTGGTTTTACCAGCCATTCGGACAGTTCGGGGGGCAAAATCCCGCGTAATTTACCGTTTTCCGACTCACTGAGCAACCTAATTGGCGGTTTCAATAGGTGGTTTCCGAGCTCTCTGGCCCGTACTGACGGGCCTGGAGTGGGCAAAAATCATTCTCATTCATGCATACCGCACACGCATTTTCCGGCCCTTTATACGCCCCTGCTCCAACCTTTTCAGAGCCGTGGCGGCTGATGCCTTCTCCACTGCCACAAAACACTGAAAATCGAATAGATCGATCTTGCCTACAACGGCCCCGGGCAGCCCAGCCTCACCGGTCAGCGCACCAAGCACATCTCCTGGCCGGACTTTGTCTTTGCGCCCACCCGCTATACACAGGGTTCTCATCGCCGGCTCCAGCGGCTGCAACGCAGTTTTCAGCAGCTTGTCTGTATCCCCCCAGGTCACGGCTTGCTTACGCCCGGATTCCAGCCGGTTAATCTTATGGGCCTGCGACGGGGTGCAGAAGGTGACCGCCAGCCCCTGCTCCCCGGCCCGGCCGGTTCGACCGACTCGGTGAGTATGTACTTCCGGGTCCCTGGCCGGCTCCACATTAACCACTAACGGCAAAGATTTTATATCCAGACCGCGGGCCGCCACATCGGTCGCCACGAGCACGGAACAGCTCTGGTTGCCGAAACGAACCAGAACACTGTCACGATCCCTCTGCTCCAGATCACCGTGAAGCGGGAGCGCCGCAAACCCGAGGCCGTTCAGCTCATTGGCGACATCATCACATTGCTGTTTCGTGGTGCAGAAGGCAATGCAGGACGCTGGTTGGTGTAACGACAATAGCGCCGCGACGGCCTGGACTTGCTGCCCGGGTGCGATCTCGTAGAATCGCTCGGTAATATCGGATTCAACAGCCTGACTCTCAATCCGGACGTCAGCCGGCGTATGCTGATATTGCTCGCTCAACTTGCGGATATTCTCGGGCCACGTCGCCGAGAACATCAGGGTCTGCCGTTTTGCGGGCGCCTGGCTGATGATGTCTTCCACCGCGTCCTGGAACCCCATATCCAGCATCCGGTCCGCCTCATCCAGGATGAGGGTTGTGAGCTGGTCCAGCTTCAGAGTGCCCTTTCGTAAATGATCCTGAATGCGCCCTGGAGTACCCACCACAATATGAGCGCCGTGGCTGAGGGAGCCAATCTGGGGGCCGATAGCCACGCCACCACACAGTGACAGAATCTTTACGTTGTCACGGGCCCTTGCCAGCTCACGCAGCGACTTCGACACCTGGTCCGCCAGTTCACGTGTGGGACAAAGTACCAGCCCCTGCACCGAAAAGCGTCGCGGATTCAGCCTTTCCACCAGGCCAATGCCAAACGCCGCCGTCTTGCCGCTTCCGGTCTGCGCCATGGCGATCAAGTCCTTACCTGCCATAGCATGAGGCAAGGCGCCGGACTGAATCGGTGTCGGATTTTCAAAGCCAAGCCTCGACAGGTTCGCGAGCATTGGCTCGGAAAGGCCCAACTGACTGAATGACGGCATAAAAGAAATTCCCGGGGGCAAATGGATAAATAAAGGATGGGTTCGACCAGCAGCGCTGCGGGCGTATACTTGGGGCCAAGTTTACCAGAAATTGCAGACACTCACGGAGCCGTTCATGCCATCACTACAGGATCAGTTGTTGAAAGCCGGCCTGGCCGACGAGAAAAAGGCCAAAGCCATTCGCAACGAGAAACATAAAAAACGCAAACAACAGCCCAAGGGAGCGGTTGAGGTCAATGAAGCGGAGATTCGTGCCCGTCAGGCACGGGAAGAGAAAGCAGAACGGGATCGGCAATTAAACCTTGAGCGCCAGAAGCAGGCTGAGAAAAAGGCCATCCAGGCCCAGATTCGGCAACTGGTGGAAACCAATCGTCTTGATCGCTCGCGAGGTGAGACCTCTTATCAGTTTGTCCACGACAAGAAAATCAAGAAGCTCTTTGTGGACGACACCATGGTGGATCAACTGTCACGGGGAAGGCTGGCTATTGTCTTCGTGAACGACGCCTACGAAGTGGTAGCCGAGGGCGTAGCCCGCAAGATCATGGAGCGGGACGAAAGTGCCGTGGTGGTGTTGCATGACCGCAAGAGTGACGATCAGGGGGATGATGACCCTTATGCCGGATATGAGATCCCCGACGATCTAATGTGGTAAGGCAACAAAAAGCCCCGCTCTCGGCGGGGCTTTTTGTTTAATATGGCGCGGCTGGGAGGATTCGAACCTCCGACCGCCTGGTTCGTAGCCAGGTACTCTATCCAGCTGAGCTACAGCCGCTAAAAACAGTGCCTACTGAAAATGGCGAACTTGGTATAAGTGGCGCGGCTGGGAGGATTCGAACCTCCGACCGCCTGGTTCGTAGCCAGGTACTCTATCCAGCTGAGCTACAGCCGCGCATTCATACTTCCAGATTCAGCAATGTTCTCTTTCTTCTCCGAAAAGAAATGGCGGAGAGGGAGGGATTCGAACCCTCGATACGCGCAATGCGTATGGCTCCTTAGCAGGGAGCTGGTTTCAGCCACTCACCCACCTCTCCTTGAGAACGGGGCGTATACTACCATAATTTTTCTGATTTCATAGGGTTGACACGAGTTTTTTCGAACCGCGCTCCCATAGGTTCAGAAAAGCCGTTCGGGAGACACAAAAAAGCCGTTCGGGTTTCCCTCGAACGGCTTTTTGTCACTCTCAGCTGTTGCCGGGCTCCGGCTCTTCAGAGCCTTTCTCGCTCTGAATTCGCTGATAGATTTCTTCGCGGTGAACCGCCACTTCTTTGGGGGCGTTTACACCAATGCGAACCTGGTTCCCCTTCACCCCAAGGACGGTTACGGTGATTTCATCACCGACCATCAGGGTTTCGCCAACACGGCGGGTCAATATCAACATGTCCTTTACTCCCTTATCCAGAGCTACCTGTTCCGACAAATGTATACTGCTTACTTTTATAGTGGGATCACTTGCCAATCAAAAGCCGCACAATCACTTATACGTACTTATAAAAGCAAAAGCCTGCAAATGATGCCCTTTTTTCGGAAAACCAATGCGAACCGGCTTTTATGTTCGCGTATTTTCAGGCTTCCTCTACCCCGGGCTTGTCCAGTTCGAACGCACTATGCAGTGCCCGAACGGCCAGCTCAAGATATTTTTCGTCAATCACCACGGAGATTTTAATCTCAGACGTGGAGATCATCAGGATATTGATTCCTTCATTAGACAGTGCTGCAAACATTTTAGTTGCAACGCCGGCATGAGACCGCATACCCACACCCACAATACTGACCTTCGCAATCTTGCTGTCGCCGCTAACTTCACGGGCACCCAGTTCGTCGGACACCCGCTGCAGAATGGCCTGGCCACGCTTGAAGTCGTTGCGATGCACGGTGAAGGTGAAATCCGTGCGGTTATCCGCACCCACGTTCTGTACGATCATGTCGACTTCAATGTTGGCATCGCTGATCGGCTGAAGTATACGCAGGGCGCTGCCCGGGGTATCCGGTACACCGGCGATCGTCAGTTTCGCTTCATCACGGTTAAAGGCTATGCCGGAGACAACCGGTTGTTCCATGGCGTTTTCATCCTCAAGTGTAATCAGGGTACCCTCGCCTTCCTCAAAGCTGGAGAGCACCCTTAAAGGAACATTGTATTTGCCTGCAAATTCCACCGAGCGAATCTGAAGAATCTTGGAGCCCAGGCTGGCCATCTCAATCATTTCTTCAAACGTAATTCGCTCCAGCCGGCGCGCGCTGTCCACTACCCGTGGGTCAGTGGTATAGACACCGTCTACATCAGTGTAGATCTGACACTCGTCAGCCTTCAATGCCGCAGCGAGAGCAACAGCAGTAGTATCGGACCCGCCACGACCAAGGGTGGTGATGCTGCCGTTCTCGTCAATGCCCTGGAAACCGGCAACCACAACCACACGACCGGCGTTGAGGTCTTCCCGCATGCGCTGCTCGTCAATCTGCTTGATGCGCGCCTTGGTATGGCTGCTGTCGGTCAGAATTCGAACCTGGGCACCGGTATAAGAGCGCGCATCACAGCCGCGCTTTTGCAACGCCATGGACAACAGAGCAATGGTCACCTGCTCCCCGGTCGAGACCAGCACGTCCATTTCCCGGGGCGTGGGTTCTTCCATGATGTCGTTGGCCAGACCAATAAGACGGTTGGTTTCCCCACTCATGGCAGATACCACAACCACCACGTCATGACCTTCCTTGCGGAAGCGGCATACCTTTTCTGCAACCGCTTCAATCCGTTCTGTGGTGCCCACCGAAGTGCCACCGAATTTTTGAACCAAGAGCGCCATTTCTTTCCCGATACCAAACGTGGACAGACAGCGGGGCAGCGCCCCACCTCAGACGACCAAATGGGCGAGATTATATACACCTGCCCATTTTGGATACAGTTATCTATGCAATATTTTTCTCAACCCAGGCAGGAACACCTGCCAGGGCATCCGCCAGTTTTGATGGGTCGTTTCCGCCACCCTGGGCCATATCTGGACGACCGCCACCTTTACCGTCAACCTGAGCCGCCAGATACTTCATCAAATCTCCGGCCTTGATCCTGCCAGTCGCCGATTTGGTGACACCGGCCACCAGTGTCACTTTGCCGTCTTCAACACTGGCCAGCACCACAACACCCTCGCCCAGCTTGTTCTTGAGTTGGTCGGCGGTTTCCATCAGCGCTTTGCGATCCGCGCCTTCCATTTCAGAGGCCACCACTTTAAGGCCAGCCACATCCACGGCAGAACTGGCCAGATCGCTACCAGCAGAGCTTGCCAGCTTCGCCTGGAGAGCATTGATGTCCTTCTCCAGCTGTCGATTGCGATCCAGCGTCTGCTGAACTTTCTCGACCAGGGACTCACGCGAGCCTTTGACCAGCTTTGCAGCTTCCCGCAGGGTTTGCTCGGTTTCCTCAACCCATTCCAGAGCGCCAAACCCAGTGACGGCTTCGATACGGCGAACGCCCGATGAAATACCGCTCTCCGATGTGATACGGAACAGCCCGATGTCGCCGGTACGCGCCACATGGGTGCCACCGCACAGTTCCACGGAGTATGCGTCAGAGCCCATGCTCAGGACTCGGACGGTATCGCCATACTTTTCACCGAACAGCGCCATGGCACCTTTGGCCTGGGCCTGTTCCATATCGGTGATTTCGGTCTCAACCGGGGTGTTACCCAATATTTGCTCATTAACCTGACGCTCGATTTCCCGCAACTGTTCCGGTGTTACCGCCTCAAAGTGGGAGAAGTCGAACCGCAGTTTGTCAGGATCCACCAGTGAGCCTTTCTGTGTAACGTGCTCGCCCAGCACATTACGGAGCGCGGCATGCATCAGGTGGGTTGCGGAGTGGTTCTTCTTGGTCCGCTCACGACGAGCGTGGTCGATGCGGGCATCCACTTCCAGACCCGGGAACAACTCGCCTTCAATCACGGTACCGATATGCAGGTGATTGCTGCCCTCTTTCTGGGTGTCGATCACCTTGAAGCGGCCACCGCTCCAGGTCAGCAGGCCGGTATCGCCCACCTGACCGCCTGACTCCGCGTAAAACGGCGTGCGTTCCAGCACCAGAACCGCTTCATCGCCGGCTTGGGCCGTTTTCTCTTCACCACCCACTATCACGGTGCGAATGGTTTCGTGGCCGTCGATATGTTCGTAACCGGTAAACTCGGTAGACCCTTCAATGTTCAAACCGGCTGCATTGTAATCCATGCCGAATTTGCTCGCCGCGCGGGCACGCTCGCGCTGGCGCTCCATGGCTTTCTCGTAGCCATCGTAGTCCAGGGTCAGGCCACGCTCACGGGCAATGTCGTTGGTCAGGTCAACCGGGAAACCGTAGGTGTCGTACAGGGTAAAGATGGTTTCGCCCGGAATTTCGGAACTCTTGAGCGCCGCAATGTCCTGTTCAAGCAGGCGCAGGCCTTTGTCCAGAGTCTTGGCAAACTGCTCCTCTTCCTGCAGCAGCACCTTTTCAATCTGCTTGCGGCTGCTGACCAGTTGCGGGAAGGCACCGCCCATCAGCTCAACCAAAGCGCCAGTCAGCTTGTGGAAGAAAGGCTGCGTGGCACCCAGTTTGTTGCCATGGCGCGCAGCCCGGCGAATGATACGGCGCAGTACGAAACCACGCCCTTCGTTGGACGGCATGACACCGTCGGAGATCAGGAAGGCACAGGAGCGGATGTGATCCGCCACCACGCGTAGCGACGCTTCTGTGGTTTCAACGCCGCCAAGGATGTCGGAGGCTGCATTGAGCAGGTCCTGCATCAGGTCAATTTCGTAGTTGCTGTGAACGCCCTGCAGCACCGCGGTGATGCGTTCCAGACCCATACCGGTATCCACCGAGGGCTTGGGCAGGGGCAGCATCTCACCGTCCGCCTGGCGGTTGTACTGCATGAACACCACGTTCCAGATTTCGATGTAGCGGTCACCGTCTTCTTCCGGGCTACCGGGAGGACCACCATCCACATCAGGACCGTGGTCGTAAAAGATTTCGGTACAGGGACCACAGGGACCGGTATCGCCCATTTGCCAGAAGTTGTCAGATGCGTATGGGGCGCCCTTGTTGTCGCCAATCCGCACGATTCGATCTGCCGGAACACCAACTTCCTGATTCCAGATATCAAAGGCTTCGTCGTCGGACGCGTAAACGGTGACCCACAGTTTTTCCTTTGGCAGCTTCAGCCAGTCGTCGCCGGTCAGGAAGGTCCAGGCAAAATTGATGGCTTCACGCTTGAAGTAGTCGCCAAAGCTAAAGTTACCCAACATTTCGAAAAAGGTATGGTGGCGCGCTGTATAGCCTACGTTCTCAAGGTCATTGTGTTTACCACCTGCACGCACGCACTTCTGCGTGGTTGTCGCCCGGCTGTAATCGCGGGCTTCGCGACCCAGGAACACGTCTTTGAACTGGTTCATTCCCGCGTTGGTAAACAACAGGGTCGGGTCGTCCGCCGGCACCAGTGAACTGCTCGGCACAATAGTGTGGCCCTGCTGTTTGAAGTAATCGAGAAACGCCTGTCGCAACTCTGCGGTTTTCATAGCCCTTTGATACCCTTCTATAAACCCGTGCGGGTCCGCGTTTAAAGACACATACTTACATGCGCTTGCAAATCCGCTACTCTAGCACACGCCGAGAACAGGAAAAACGTGAAACATCACAGGAGAAGCCATGCCCCGCCGCTTTCATACCGCTGAGGAACTCCTTCCTCCCGCTGCATTCATCAAGCGACTGATGGCGGTGATTTACGATTCGTTGATCAGCATAGCGGTGCTACTGGTAACTACCTGGATGTACACCCTTGTAGCGGGTTGGGTCACCGGGTGGGACCAATATGAAGCCATGGCGGAAGCGGGGACTCTGAAGGCAGACCCACTGCTCACATTTGTGCTGTTCCTGGCGCTGTATCTGTTCTTTGGATACTTCTGGACCAAAAACGGCCAGACACTCGGCATGCAGGTGTGGCGTATTCGCATTGAAAACCTGGACGGCACGTCCGTGTCCTGGACACAAGCCCTGAAGCGATACGTGGCCGCGGCGGCTATCCTGTTCGTCGCGCTGCTGGGTGCCTATTACCTGAACGCAGCGACTCTCTTCGTGACTATCCCGGCGATCCTGGCGCTGTTCTACCCGATCAATGGGTTGTCGCTGACTGACCGCGCTTCTGGCAGTATCGTTGCCACTGTCCCCAAAGAGACTAAAAAGAAGTAGCTATCCGGCCCTTTTCATCAGTACCGCACCAACCACCGCATTAATCGCGATTGGCAGGACGATTGCCAGCACCGGGTTGAAACCAAACACCAGGCTCATGGGGCCCAGCAGATCCTGCATGTACTTGAACAACAGCCCGACAATCAGGCCCGTAAAAACCCGGAACCCCATGGTAACGGACCGGAGCGGGCCGAAAACGAAAGAGATCGCGACCAGCACCATGACTGCGGTGCCCAGTGGCATAAGCACTTTTTTCCAGAACGCCAACCAGTAGTTGGCGGCATTCAGACCCTGCTCTCCCAGATAGCTCGCGTAGGTATAGAGACCGGAGATCGCAAGGTCCTCCGGCTTTACAATCAGCACACTGAGAACGCTGGGCGACAGACCGGTTTCCCATCGCAGGGCCCGATGGGTTTCCTGGGTGGTTTTTTCACCGCTTAGCCTGGTAGTGGCCACGTTTTCCAACAGCCAGTGATCGCCCTGATAGATCCCTCTTTCAGCGAAACTGGCGGACACCAGCCAACGTTCCTCATCAAATCTGAACAGCGACACCCCGTGCAAGACGCCGTTGGGCTGAACCGCATTCAGATGCATGAACACATCACCCTCCCGGTGCCAGATGCCCGAGGCAGAAGCAATATTTTCACCCGCGCCCTGGGCCACGGTCTTCTGGCTTTGTGCCATCCGCTCAGCCGGTGGCGCGATGTACTCGCCAATCAGCACACCAAGAACCACTACCACCAGGGTCGGCTTCATGGCAGACCAGACAATCCGTTTGAGAGAAACGCCCGCGGCCCGGATAACCGTGAGCTCCGACGAACTCGCCATGGTGCCGAGGCCGACCAGGCACCCCATAAAGGCGCCAAGCGGGAGGTAGTCATAGATGCGCCGCGGCAATGTCATCAGCACATAGAGCAACGCCTGGAGCGTCTGGTAATCGTTTTCCGCGTCGTCCAACTCGGCGATAAATGCGAAGATCAGGTCCAGGGACAGCACCACAAGCATCACCAGGAACATGGCACCACCCACCGTGCTCATCACATAGCGATCGATCTTACGCATGTTGCCGAGCCTCCTTCAGCAGGCGCCGGCGGTAGAGCCAGGCAGGCCCGAACTGCAGCCATAACCCGAGGGCCAGAAACAGGGCGTGCACCCATAGCAACCCGATCCATTCGGGCACCTTGCCGCCTTCAAGGGCATCACGGGCCACGATGAGCAAACCAAGGTAAGTGATATAGACCAGCATGGCCGGCAACAAGTGGAAGAATCGCCCCTGCCGGGGATTCACCCGGCTAAGGCGCACAGCCAGAAGGGTGACAATCGGCACGATGAGCGGCAGTGTGAACCGCCAGTGCAGCATGGCTCGGTGCTCCGGATCATCCGACGCCATCAAGGCGGAGGTCGCAAGCCCTTCCTCCAGCTCTTTCTCACCCGCACTGCCACTGCGGATCTTGAGCCCGTAGGCTTCGAACCCGGTGACGTCGTACGCCAGTTGCCCCGGCAAGCCTTCAAAACGGGCACCATCTTCGAGCACCAGGAAGCGGCTGCCGGTTTGCTCGTCAATAAACTGGGACCCTTCCCGGGCGGTAATGATGGTAAGCCCCTTGCCGTCTTCACTGTGCTCGGCAATGAACACACCCTCAAGCCGACGCTTGTCTTCACTCAGCGCTTCCGTGTAAGTCACACGTTCGCCAGACGACAACGACTGGAAGCGTCCCGGCGCCAACATCTCAAATTCCGTCGCCTGGCGTTGCTCGTTGAAGATCCCCTCGACTTTCTTCATGCCCCAGGGAGACACATAGAGGCTCATGGCCCCCACCACCAACATCACCGGAATACTGCCAAGAAGTGTTTTCATCAACAGCTGCTTGTCGCTCACACCACAGGCAAACAGTACCGTCATTTCACTTTCCAGGTACATGCGCCCGTACGCCAGCAGGATGCCAATGAAAAAGCCCAGGGGCAGGATCAGCTCCAGGAAACCGGGAAAACGGTAAGCCATAATCTGGAACAACACATCGCCCGCCAGCTCACCGGCAGCGGCTTCCGCCAGATACTTGATAAACCGGCCGCTCATGAACACCAGCAACAGAATGCCGGATACAGCAAGCATGCTGATGATCACCTGGCGGGTTAGGTATCGGAAAACGATGCTCAAATCGGTCTCTCAGAGCCGGATGCGACCGGAGTCGATGGAAATCGGGATTCGCCGTATTCTAAGTAACCTTGGTGCCGAATGACAGAGCACAGGCGTTAACAACCTGTCAGCGCTTGATAATTTACCCCCAAACCCCAATGCTATAGGCATTCGGACATTCAAGCCCGAGGCCGGGCCTGTCCTCCATCAGAATAACCAACGGGAGTTGCTATGAATTTTACTCTGAGCAGTAAGCCCATTTCGGATACCAAAGCGGATTGCCTGGTTGTTGCCCTGCCGGAAAAAGGTGACTGGCCTGCCTCCACGACCCAAGCAAACGAAGCCCTGGGCGGACTGATCAAGACCCTGCAGAAGAACGGGGATGCTACCGGTAAAAATGCAACCACCCTGCTCGTTCCACTCGAAGGCCGGCCCTGGGCTCGCCTGCTGGTCGTTGGCACCGGCGCCGACAAGGATCGCTCCCCCGCCAACTACCGCAAGTCGCTGATCGCCATGGCCAGCCAGATCAAGGATGGCCCATCCAAACACGTACTGGTCGGCCTGAGCGACACCCTTGTCACCGGTGACGACGCCACCAGTTCGGAAACGGCACGCCTGAACCTGATCGGCCGCACCCTGGAAGAGCAGTTCTACCGGTTCAGCGAATTCAAGAGCGAGAAACCATCACAACGCAAACTGACGAAGGTGACCGTTGCTGCCTCCTCCGCCGGAAAGGCCCTGAAGGACGCCTTCAATCTTGGTCTGGCTACCGGCCGTGGTATGAATTTCACCCGGGATTTGGGCAACACACCGCCGAATATCTGCCATCCCACCTGGCTGGCTGAGCAGGCTGAGAAACTGGCCAAAGACAACGACGTCATCAAGACCGACGTGCTGGACGAAAAGCAGATGCAAAAGCTGGGCATGCACAGCTTACTGTCCGTGTCTGCCGGCAGCGCCCAACCCGCCAAACTGATCGTAATGGAATACCGTGGCGGCAAGGCGAAAGACAAGCCTTACGTCCTCGTGGGCAAAGGCATTACCTTTGACACCGGCGGCATCAGCCTCAAGCCCGGCGAAGGCATGGATGAAATGAAGTACGACATGGGTGGCGCCGCCGCCGTGTTCGGCGCCATGAAAACCATTGCCGAGACCAAACCGAAAATCAACGTGGTTGCCGTAATCGCCGCCGCCGAGAACATGCCCAGCGGCACTGCGACACGCCCGGGTGACATTGTTACTTCCATGTCTGGCCAGACCATCGAAATCCTGAACACCGACGCAGAAGGCCGCCTCGTACTGTGCGACGCCCTCACCTACGTCAAGAAATTCGACCCGGAAGTGGTCGTCGACATGGCCACACTGACTGGCGCCTGCATCATCGCCCTGGGCAGCCATGCCACCGGCCTGCTGAGCAACAACGACACCCTGGCCAACGAACTGCTGGCCGCTGGTGAACGCGCTGGCGACCGCGCCTGGCGCCTGCCTCTGTGGGACGAATACCAGAGCCAGCTCGACAGCAACTTTGCTGACATGCAGAACATTGGTGGTCGCCCGGCCGGCACCATCACCGCTGCCTGCTTCCTGTCCCGGTTCACCAAGGACTACCCCTGGGCCCACCTGGACATTGCAGGTACTGCCTGGCTCTCCGGCAAAGCCAAAGGCTCGACTGGCCGCCCGGTACCCATGCTGGTCGACTACCTGATGTCCCATGCCGGAAAGTAATCCGGGCTCACAGGATGAACGGAACCAGTCCTACTGGTTCCACATCCTCGCCCAGAATACCCCTGCGGCTCGCAATCTCCATACCGCCAAACTGGTGGACAAGGCGCGCCAGCAGGGAGACCGCGTGGGCGTCGTCTGTGACACCATGCAACAGGCTCAGGAACTGGACGACCTGCTCTGGAACTTCAGCCCCGAGGCTTTTATACCCCACAGCATCGTGCCGGACTCCGCCACGACCTGCACTGATCCCGTTGGGATATTGCTTTGCCAACCGGTAGCGGAAGACTGGGACACGGTGATCATCCTCTCATCCACCCTGCCTGCGGACGCAGACCGGTTTAAACGATTGGCGCTGGTTGCCCATAACGACGAAACGGTGTTGAGTCAGGCACGATCGCATTTCAAGCAGTTACGGGCATTGGGAATTGAGCCTCGAGTGCATGACCAAAGGAAGCGGTGAGACGTAAAACAGGCTCACAATCATACCCAGACAAAACCATTGAACACAGCCGAGACAACTCGGACTCCATAAGGGTATGGGGGTAGTTTGAATTTCGGACAGCAAAAAGGTGTCTGAGCGCAGCGAGTTCTTTTTCTTTCCGAAATTCAAACTATCCCCATGCCCCTGCACCCCAAGGTTCGCCGCAACCCAAGTGAGCATGTATAATCAGACGCCTTGAATTTCCCTTGTGAATCAACCAAACGGTCACCAGCAGAAACCCATGGAAAAAACCTACCAGCCAGAAAACATCGAGCGCCAGTGGTACGAAAACTGGGAGTCCAAAGGGTACTTCCGCCCCCGTTCAGAAAAGGCGGAGGGGGGCGAAGGCGAATCCTTCAGCATCGCTATCCCACCGCCCAACGTCACCGGCAGCCTCCACATGGGCCATGCGTTCCAGCACACCATTATGGACACGCTCACCCGCTTCAAACGCATGCAGGGCCGCAACGCCCTTTGGCAGGTAGGCACCGACCACGCCGGTATCGCCACCCAGATGGTGGTTGAACGCAAGCTCGCGGCGGAAGAAGACAAAACCCGTCATGACCTTGGCCGGGAAGAATTCATCAAGCGCATCTGGGACTGGAAGGCACATTCCGGTGGCACCATCACCGGCCAAATCCGCCGTCTGGGTAACTCGGTGGACTGGGACCATGAGCGTTTCACCATGGACGACGGTTTCTACAAAGCCGTGCAGGAAGTGTTCATCCGTCTGTACGACGAAGGCCTGGTCTACCGTGGCAAGCGCCTGGTCAACTGGGACCCGAAGCTGCATACCGCCATTTCCGACCTTGAGGTCGAGAACAAGGAAGAGAAAGGCTTTTTCTGGCACCTTCGCTACCCGCTGGCCGACGGCGAAAAGACGCAGGATGGCAAGAACTATCTAGTGGTGGCGACTACTCGCCCGGAAACCATGCTTGGCGATACTGCTGTGGCCGTGCACCCGGACGATGAGCGCTACCAGCACCTGATTGGCAAATTCGTTGACCTCCCGCTGGTAGGCCGACGCATTCCCATTCTCGCCGACACCCACGCCGACCCTGAAAAAGGCAGTGGCTGCGTCAAGATCACCCCCGCCCACGACTTTAACGACTACGCCGTGGGCAAGCGCAACAACCTGGTAATGATCAACGTCATGACCCAGGACGCCTGCATCCGCGATGTAGCCGAAGTGGTCAACGCCGATGGCACTGAAAACACCGATGTGGACGGCAGCCTGCCGGCTGCGTACGCCGGCCTTACCCGCGAACAGGCCCGCAAGCAGATCGTGGCGGATATGGACGCCGAAGGCCTGGTACAGGAAGTCGAAGACCACGTGCTGAGCGTTCCCCGGGGCGACCGCTCCGGCCTGATCATCGAACCCATGCTGACCGACCAATGGTTCGCCGACGCCAAAACCCTGGCAAAGCCGGCGATCGAAGCGGTCGAAGACGGTCGTATCCAGTTCGTGCCCAAGCAGTACGAAAACATGTACTTCGCCTGGATGCGTGACATCCAGGACTGGTGCATCTCCCGCCAGCTTTGGTGGGGCCACCGTATTCCTGCCTGGTACGACGCCGAGGGCAATATCTATGTCGGCCGTAGTGAAGAGGAAGTGCGCCAGAAACACAACCTTGCCGCCGACCTGCAGCTGAACCAGGACGACGACGTGCTCGACACCTGGTTCAGCTCCGCCCTGTGGACCTTCGGCACCTTGGGCTGGCCGGAAATCACCGAGCGGCTGAAAACCTTCCACCCCACCAACGTTCTCGTGACCGGTTTTGACATCATTTTCTTCTGGGTGGCCCGGATGATCATGATGACGATGCACTTCATGAAAAACGAGGACGGCACCCCACAGGTACCGTTCAAGACCGTGTATGTGACCGGCCTGATCCGCGACGAGCACGGCGACAAGATGTCCAAGTCCAAGGGCAACGTGATTGACCCACTGGACATGATCGACGGCATCGAGCTCGATGACCTGCTGGAGAAACGCACTGGCAACCTGATGCAGCCCAAACTGGCCGAGAAGATCGGGAAGCGCACCCGGAAGGAGTTCCCGGAAGGCATTACCGCTCATGGTACGGATGCCCTGCGTTTCACTCTCTCCGCCATGGCGACCACCGGCCGCGACATCAACTGGGACATGAAGCGCCTTGAAGGCTATCGTAACTTCTGCAACAAGCTGTGGAACGCTGCCCGTTACGTGCTGATGAACACCGAGGGCGAGGATTGCGGCGTCAACGGTGAGGCCGTGGAATTGTCGCTGGCAGACCGCTGGATCATCAGCGAGCTGCAAACCTGCGAGCAGGACGTGATCCGCCATCTTGACCAGTACCGGTTCGACCTGGCCGCGTACGCCCTGTATGAGTTCATCTGGAACGAATACTGCGACTGGTACCTGGAACTCTCCAAGCCGGCGTTGAACGACGACAACGCCAGTGCGGAAGCCAAACGTGGCACCCGCCGCACCCTGGTACGGGTGCTGGAAGCGGTCCTTCGCCTGGCGCACCCGATGATGCCGTTCATCACCGAAGAAATCTGGCAGCGCATCGCACCCCTGGCCGGTAAGAGTGGTGACAGCATTATGCTGCAACCCTTCCCCCAGCCAGATGCCAACAAGCAGGACTCTGCGGTAGCCGCCGATATTGAATGGCTGAAAGGCGTGATTGTCGCTGTTCGGAATATCCGCGGCGAGATGAACATCTCCCCGGCAAAAGCCATCCCGGTGCTTCTGCGTGGTAAAAACCCAGACGACAAACGCCGCTTGGACGAGAACCGACAGTTCCTGTCATCACTGGCGCGCCTGGACAGCCTGGAATGGTTTACCGAAGGCGAAGCCCCCATGTCAGCCACCCAGTTGGTTGGCGAGATGGAAGTGCTGGTGCCCATGGCCGGTCTGATTGACAAGGATGCCGAACTCAAGCGACTGGACAAGGAACTGGAGCGACTGCAAAAAGAA
This sequence comes from Marinobacter sp. Hex_13, assembly GCF_001566815.1. Lineage (NCBI taxonomy): Bacteria > Pseudomonadati > Pseudomonadota > Gammaproteobacteria > Pseudomonadales > Marinobacteraceae > Marinobacter > Marinobacter sp. Hex_13. The sequence continues at coordinate 65,300 of NZ_LSMM01000012.1, read as the reverse complement.
GTTGGCCGACTGGAAGGAAAACTTGGCAACGAGAAATTCACTGCCAAGGCGCCCGCAGAGGTGGTAGAAAAAGAGAAGGAAAAGCTCAGCGATGCCCAGGGCAGCATGAGCCGGCTCAGCGAGCAACGGGCCGCCATCGAGGCCATGTAACCCATGGCCACGCCAGGGAATAATCAGGGGCTGTCCGGGAATGGCCGCATCGCCATTCTCGGAGCAGGCTCCATGGGCCAACTCTGGGCGGGCTACCTGCCCACCGGGACGGTAACGTTTATCCCTCGTCGCAAGGTTACCCCGGAAACAGGTAAACCCGCACTGACTTACACGTTCCGGCGGTTCGAAGGCCCGGAGGAAGTTGTCACAGTTCCCTACCTGCTCGCCACCGAGGCACCCCCCTCACTGTTGATGGTCACCACGAAGGCGGGCGATACGCTCGGTGCCATTGAATCCAACCTCCATGACCTTTCCCCAGATACTCCCATCGTCCTGTTCCAGAACGGCTTGGGCTGCCAGCAAGCGGTCGCCGAGCGTTGGCCACAACGACCGATCCTGGCCGCCAGCACCACCGAAGGGGCGAACCGCCCAGCACCAGGCTGCACAGTCCACGCCGGCAAAGGCGAAACCTGGGTTGGCCCATTAACCAAGAGTGCGACGACGCATCTGACGCAGGTAGTAACGGCGCTTGGCACCAGCGGGTTGACGGTTCACGCAGAGCAAGACATTCAGAGGCGGCTGTGGGACAAACTGATCATCAATGCGGGTATCAATGCCTTTACGGCAATCCTCGACTGCCCGAACGGTGACATCCTCGCCGACCCGTTCTACCGGGAACACATCGATGAGTTGTGCGACGAAATCTCGAAGGTGATGAAGGAGGATATTGGAAAAGCCCTGCCATCAATCACAATTCGCGAACGCATCGAAACGGTTGCCCGCAAAACGGCGCGGAATACCTCATCCATGCGCAGCGACAGGCGGCGGGGCCGCCCTACCGAAATTGACTTTATCAATGGATATATCGTCGGGCGCGGGCATGCGCTGGGCGTTGATGTTCCGACAAACCAGATGCTGACAAACTGTATTAAACAGCTATCGCCATAGATCTCAGGAGCACACCCTTCAGATCCCGAATGTCAGACCCTGAACGCTTCCACGAGGCGCTGCAGGGATGCAGTCAGTTGTGACATTTCCCGTGACGATGCCAGGGTTTCCTCGGCGTTATCTGCCGTTTTCTCACCCAGGACACTGATCTGTTCAACGTTGGTATTGACGTTTTTCGCCACGGCAGACTGCTCCTCGGCCGCCTGTGCGATCTGGTGGCTCATATCAACAATGGTCGAAATCCCCTGGGCAATCCGGTCCAGCGCTTCCGTCACTTCCGCCGATTTCTTCACCGTGGTTTCAGTCACGTCATGGCTGTTGGTCATGGCCGCAACGGCTTCCTTCACGCCGCTCTGCAACCGGGTGATCATACCCTCGATTTCCTCAGTCGATTTGTGGGTACGCTGTGACAGTGAACGTACTTCGTCTGCCACCACCGCAAAACCACGGCCCTGCTCACCGGCGCGCGCAGCCTCGATGGCCGCATTCAATGCCAGGAGATTGGTCTGCTCCGCAATCGCCTTGATTTCGACCAGAACCTGGCTGATGTTATCGCTGTCGGCGTTTACCCGGTTGATGACATCAACCGCGCCGGAGATTTCGGTGGCAAGACGGTTGATGGTGGCGACGGTATCCGCAACCACTCCGCGGCCTCTCTCGGTATCCTCTTCAGCCGCGCCAGCGCTATCAGACACGCGATGAGCACTCTCAGTAACCTCATTGACCGCTTCCACCATCTGGTTCATGGCTTCGTTGATCTGGCCGGACTCCTCCATCTGCCGCGCAACGGCCTCGCTGTTCGCAGCCGCGGTATCGTTGACACGAGTGGCCTGCCGATCGACGTCCGATGTAGTGCTGCTCACTGAGCGGATCAATTCGGCAATCCGGTCCGTCATGTTGTTGAACTCGGTAGTCAGCTCACCCAATTCATCACGATTATCCAATTGGATGTGAGTCGTCATATCGCCCTCAGCCACGGACCTTGCTGCCGTGCTGAAACGATTAATAGCCGTACGTACCGACATAAAGAAGCCGACGTAGAGGTAAACCACCACCAACAGGACAATTACCAATGCGGCAATAATCAACTGCCGTTGCTGCAGCTCGCCCTCCAGGCGTGAGTTCAGGTTTGCGCCAACGACGTCAAAAATTCCAGCCTTGAGCGCATCGTAATGGGCAAGCTGGTTTTCGATGGTGCGGTTGAAATCCCGCCAGGGTAACTCGAGGCGCATGGGCGTGATGATGTTGGCATCCAGCTCGTCACGCACAACCACCAGACTCTCGAGAATGCCCTCGACAGCATCACCTGTCGTTTTCTCCAGGGTCGGCGATGCATCCATCGATACGGTCAGTGCAGGCCCGAGCAGTGATGCGCGGTTGGTCAGTTCGTCATAGATTTCATTAAGAGCGTCACTGAGATTGTAGCCCACCTGCCCGTCGATGAGCGCAAAGGTCCCGAACGTCCTGGCCCGGCCAATGATGCTGCGGGCATCCGGCAGCGACTCACGCAAAAGCCCCAGAAGCAGCAGGTTTTCCCGGGATGCGTCCTGCCCCAGGCCGGAAATTTCAATGGTCGCGGACAAGAGCGCCCGCACTTTCTGGACGAACTCCTGATAATACTTGAACTGGGGGTCGATATTGCCCTGATAACTGTCAGTCGATTTGAGTGTTTGCCACTCTTCCACCAGCATCGCCACCTGCTGGGACCAGTTACCGGACTCATCAAAACGAGCCTCTGCGTTAACCAGTTCCTCAAGAATTCTATCAATCGTTTCTGACGACTCTGCGGACTGTGAGAGCAGTTCATTGTCATCCTTGATCTTGCCGGGGGCACGAAAATCCCGGTATGCCATGGACTCTGCCAGCAGCGTATCCACCTTTTCGAGCTGCTCCAACCCCTCCACGCCCCGGGTCATGGTATCAACCGACCGGTTCAGTTCACTGATAACCAACCAGGAAAGGGCAATAATGGGAAGCAGGAACAACACACTGATCAGGCTGAATTTGTAGAACATCGGCAGCCGATTCATCAGCGCTACTGCAGGCTTGATAAGCTGGTTCACGTGTACCCCCACAGAAAGCATCGAAAGGATGGAACTTTATTCTATTTGTTTATATTGTCGACTAAAGTACTACAAACTTGAGTGTTTTTCGGCGTAAAAATGTAATTTTTGTCAAAATGTCGTGATCAGCGCACACCGGCAATAACCAGCAGCGCAAGGATGCAGATCCAGACCAGCATGCTTCGGTTCAGCAAATCCCGGATGGCCTCCAGGCTGCGGCCACCAAAGCCCGCCCATTCGTCCGGATGGATCTTTGAGAACCGTTCCGGGTCCAGTGCATAGCCCGTCAATGCCGCGCTCGCGGCGCCCATCAATAGCTGGTTGGTTCTGAGGCTAAAATCAAACAGTCTTCGTTTCCCTTCTTTCATCCAGCCGGCAAGATCACCTGCGACTCCAAACGTGAAGGACAGTAGTCGTGAGGGAAGCCAATTGAGTATCTCCGCCAGCGCGGCAAACCCTGGTCTCGCTGCCACCTGCGGCCAGTGATCCCTTAACGCGACAACTCCCCTCGCAAAGAAGGCAGCCGCAATACCGCCAACGGCATACCAGAAAGCGACCAGAAAAAAACGCTCGAAGACGCTGACCATCAGCGTTCGTGACAAAGCCAGATGCATCTCATCGGGCGACGTTGCCGCGCCCCGTTCCTCAGCCGGTAAAATATCCATAACGTGATGCCAAGCGGACTGCATGTCGCCCCTGGCCCAGGATTCACTGTAAACCTCCAGGCGCGCCCGCCAACCCGGCGCACCCATCAACAACACCATCAGCAAAAACTCCAATGGATACGCGGCCATGCGCCAGCCAATGGTGTGCAGATAGTACTCCCCGGCGGCCAGAATCAGCGAGGGCACAAGAATAATAACCAGCCCCTTCCATAGGCCTGCCTCGTTACCAGACCTTTCAGCGCCTCCCCGGTTAAACGCGGAACGCCACAACGTCTCAGAAGACCAGGCGTTGGCCGCATCCAGCTTGCGTCTCACCAGGTAAGCGAGCAGAAACACCACCAATACCATCAGTTATCCGCTCCGTTGCCACGCCCTGTACCAAGCAGTTGCCGATATCGGGGCCAGTCAAAAGCCGGGCCTGGATCGGTTTTGCGACCGGGTGCGATATCGCTGTGCCCGGTGATCCTCTCTGGCGTGATGGCCGGCCACGATTTCATGATCAATGCTGACACGTCAGCAAGCACCTCATACTGAGCTGCGGTGTATGGAATGTCATCCGCGCCCTCCAGCTCAATGCCGATTGAATAATCGTTGCACTCTTCCAGGCCCTGAAAGCAGGACCGCCCGGCATGCCACGCGCGCTCCAACAAGCTGACGAACTGAAGGCATTCGCCATCCCGGCGGATCAGCAGGTGTGACGAAACCTTCATATCGGCGATGGTCTCGAAATAGGGGTGCTCTGAGGGGGACAGTTGGTTGCAGAAAAACCGTTCGATGGCATCGCCTCCGAACTGCCCGGGAGGAAGGCTGATGTTATGAACAACCAACAGGGATATTGCCGCCCCTTCGGGGCGTTTGCCAAAATTTGGAGACGGGCACCAACGGGCGCCGGCTACCCAACCGGTCGTCCGTAATCCGGCGACAGCCGGTGGCGACAGGTCAATGGTGTTGCGCGAAGGGATGGTTTCAGACAATGTGGTTCCAACAGGCCGGGGCGAACAGACCGGACCACCGATGCGTTCGCCGTTGTTGCTTTGATGCCCCTGATTGAAGCACAAAGTCTCCGGTCTTGCTATACGATCAGTCCTTGCGGCTACTGCGAAGGTTGTCGATGATGGATTCCAGCGCCCGGTCGAATATCAGGCCGTCGTCCAACATGGAGATCTCATCCGCAGCGAGCGCCAGTGCGAGGTTTTCACGCTGATATTCCGCCACCTTGGCACCACTGCGATTAACGAAGATGTACTTGCCCGTCGCCTTGATAAACGCGGCCAGCTTGCAGCGTGTTTTGTTGCCATCACGGGTCAGCTCAACCCAGGAGCCAACACGAAGGCCATCAGCCCGTTCCAGCCATTGAAGCTCGACATTTGCCCCGGAGCTCTCGACCAATTCCTCTGCAGCCGGCTCTTCAGGGCTTGGCACGGGGCTAGCAGATACAGACGTGGTGGCGTCCGAGGGCTCGGAGGCGCCTGCCATTACGCGCTCAGTCGTTCGCTCCACTTTCTCTGGAGCTTTGGGCGCGGTATCCGACATATCCCTGGAGACCACAGACGGTTCCGCCTCCACCTTTTGGGTCGCAGCCTGAGGTTCAGGTTCGGGCGCCACAGCAGGGCGGGTTGTGGTGACAAGGCGCTGGAACACGTCCACGTGAGCCAGTTCAAGGTCTCTTATGGCGGCGTCGGTGGCAAACGGGTCCCACGAAATTTCCTGCAGGGCGTTTCTCAGACCGTCCACGATTCCCGGAATCGACCGCAGCAGCTCGCTGCGAGTGTTGTCGTTGATGGGCCTGGGATCAACACTCCATACGAGTTGCCGGGTAAGGTCACACGCCTCATCCCAGCGCTCACTGTCTTCACCCTCACGCAGCACGATCCACTGTAGATACTTTGCCCACGCCTCATTCAACAGTGTGACGACCGGAGGAGACAGATCCCGACCGGTAATCTGTTCGTTCAGCAGGTTCTCAGACGCTTTGGATGCCCGCTCCTGCTTGGCCCTGCCTTCCTCAGCATCACGCAGACGCTGCTCCACGAGCTCCCTGCGACGACGGTCCAAATCCATGAAATGGCCGAAATCGCTGAGCAACTCACTGAAAATATCGACGTTGTCGGTAAATTCGTTAAGCACGCGATCAACCACCGACTCGATCTTGTCTCGTAGCGGATCACGCTGGCCGGCCTTTTTCTCGGTCCAACCGATAGCAGACATGGCCAGTTCATTCAGCAGCTTCCGTACCGGATGTCCGCCCCGGTTAAAGAAATTGTTGTCGCTCAACGCCACCTTGAGTACGGGAATCTGAAGGCGCCCGATCACGGACTTCATCACCGGATGGAGCTGACGGTCTTCCAGGATAAAATCAAACAACATCGACACGAGATTGATAACGTCGCTGTCCACTTGGCCGACATCATGTTTCTTCCCGGTTTCCGACCGGAACACCTGCTGTAGTTGCTCTGACAGAGGCACAACCTCACCCTGCCCCCAATGGACTGACTGAGACTGGATTTCGTGAAGCCGTGTCATCAGTGTACGGGTATCGAGCGCGCCGGCGCTGGGCACACCACTGTTTTCTGTGCCGTACTCGCTCGAACTCTGCCCCTGGTGCAACAGAGCACTCAGTTCAGAAAACGTTGCCCGCACATCGTCGGATGGCGTCGTGAGCGGCCCCGACGCATCTGACTCCGAGCTCGCTGACAGCGTCCCAGCAGTCCGCCCCCCAGCCGGGGCGGATTTGCCAGACGCGCCCTGGCCACCGACCGGCGGGCGACGCATGTCGGGCAGCACCCCTTCGGCGATCAGGGTTTTGTTGGCATCCTTGTAGAAATCACCCAGAACCCCCACCAGTAAGCGGTCAAACAGTTTAAGCACCACCAGCTTGGCACGGATATCGATATCCAGATCGGAACAGGCTTCCGCAACCCCTCCGCAGATCACCTCCGGGCTCAGGGGCATCTGGCTATCTTCCAGACGCACCGAGGGCAGCAGGTGAGCAACCCGCACATTCAGCAGGCGTATAACCTCCGCGTGTTGGTTGCGCAGTTTGTTGATCAGGTTGTCGATAGCGACCTGCTGCTCCAGATCGGAATGGTCCAGCAACGCCAGCGAGTCCTGGTCCACCTCATCCAGGGTGCCACTGCCACCACCCGGCTTGAACGAGCCGATGTCATTGAACGCGCGGCTGACGTACTGCAGCACCGACACGGTCATGTTCTTGCGCCGCAGCCTCAACTCACGCATGGCGTCAAAGTACGCGGTCTGATCCTGGTTGGTTCCAGCCTTGTCCGCCAGCTCAAAAAGCGCGTCGTCCGCCTTGTCGAAAAAACCAGACAGTACAGACTTCAGTGACTGACCCGATACGTCACGCAGGCGCACCAGAGAGCCCGGCAGGGAAAACCTGTCAGGAAGCTTCTGGCCTTTGAGACTTACAACCTTGTTATCCTGCGCCATTCGGCTGCTCCGGGTGATAGCTGGAGAAATGTGTTATTGCACATCTTAGGCCTTACCCACGTCACCTTGTGTCAGAATTTGTCACCTTTTGTGTCTAAGTGATGGTTGTCACAGTTTAGCACCCCCACCTTTCCACGTTTGGCGAATCTGGCTGTGGCCTATAGAATCACAACCGCACACCCAACGTGCCTCCAAACCGCCACTGAACAACCGGAAATTCTGCCATGATTCCAGCCGAACTGCTTCGCCAGTCCCGCATTGAAACCGTTGCACAAAGCCTGCGTGAAGACATTGGAGATGGCGACATTACTGCCATGCTGATTCCACAAGCGCGCATCAGTCGCGGACATGTCATTACCCGGGATGCCGCAACCATTGCCGGACGCGCATGGGTTGAGGAGGTGTTCCGGCAGGTGGACCCGGGGGTCACCCTGAGCTGGCAGGTGCAGGACGGAGACGAGGCAAGCCCCGGCCAATCGCTGTTTTCCATGGAAGGCCCGGCTCGCAGCCTGCTCACCGCCGAGCGCTCAGCCCTGAACTGGCTGCAGTTGCTGTCCGGCGTTGCCACCACATGTGCCGGCCATGCCCGCCGTGTCGCCCATACCGGTGTTCAGCTACTGGATACCCGCAAGACCTTGCCTGGCCTGCGACTGGCGCAGAAATACGCGGTCACCTGCGGTGGCTGCCATAACCATCGCATTGGTCTGTGGGATGCCTTCCTGATCAAGGAAAACCACATTGCCGCCTGTGGCTCCATTGCGGATGCCGTCAGAGAGGCCCGCCGACTTGCCCCTGGCCGGCCGGTGGAAGTGGAAACCGAAAATCTGGAAGAACTGGATCAGGCCCTGGCCGCAGGCGCGGACATCATCATGCTGGATGAGTTCTCACTGGAGGATATGCGCCAGGCGGTTATTCACACGGCTGGCGCCGCAAAGCTGGAAGCGTCCGGCGGCGTCAACAGCGGGACACTGGTGCCGATTGCCGAGACCGGTGTCGACTATATCTCTATCGGAGCACTGACCAAGGATGTCAGGGCGGTGGACCTGTCCATGCGCCTAGACACCCACGACTGATTCGGCCGGAGGCCCAGTTTACACGCTCAGGTCTGATTACGATTACACGCTCAGGGCTGTCCGGACAGCAGGCGGTCCATTTCTTCCAGCTTGCTAATCAGGGCGGCCCCGGACTCTTCCCTGCCCCTGAAGTGCTCTTCCGCCATCGGTGCCATACCTGACACCTGAGGCAGGGGCTGACCGCCCTCAATCAACACTTTCATGCGGCTGACAAAGACGAACTGCAGCCACTGGGTAAACTCCAGCGTGTCCACGGCAAATGGCTGGGCACTCTGCAGCGCCTCTGGCGATGGAGGCTCGCTCTCCCAAGCATCAATTCGCCGCAACTCAATCTCTATCTGAAGCAGGCTGTCCGCGACACAGGTGGTATGGTCGGACGAATTCGCCATAGATACGCTCACTCTCAATCTGCCAGGGGTTCCAGTTCAACGGTTTCGCCATGAAGCACTCGGTACAGGTCTTCATACTGCCGTGTCAGCGGATGTTTCGGTGCCATATGAATCAACGGTTGCCGGCTCTGGTGCGACTCCTTCATCTTCACCGAGCTGGACAACCTCACCGGCAATACGGGCAGGCCCTCGTCCATCAGCTCACGCACCAGCTTCTTTGGCAGGCTGGCGCGGGGCTGGAACTGGTTTGCGACAATACCTTCGACCACGAGGTCTTCGTTGTGGTCTTCCTGCAGCTCCTGAATCTCGTGAAGGATGCTGTAGAGGGCCTGACGGGAAAAATCATCGCAATCGAAAGGGATAAGGCATCGCTGCGCCGCAATCAATGCGGATCGAGTGTAGAAATTGAGCGCCGGCGCCGTATCAATGTAGATTTCGTCAAACGACTCACCGAGTTTCTTCAGCGCTTCTCTCAGCTTGTAAATCTTGTGCTTGGCTTCCAGTTTGCGCTCCAGAAAATCCAGTTCCGGGCTGGAAGGCATAACAAACAGGTTGTCGAAGGGAGAGGCGTGGACAAACTCGTCAGCGCGCCGATTAAACACGGTAAACGCTACCGTCTGCTCAAGGTAGTCGGCAATGGTATCCTTGAGCTCGCCCGCGGGCCTACCCAGCAGGTAGTGGGTGGAATTACCCTGGGGATCAAGATCGACAACCAGTGTTCGTTTGCCCCGGGCGGCGCTGATCGCGGCCAGGTTACAGGTGATACTGGACTTGCCGACGCCACCTTTTTGGTTAAACACTACTCGTCTCATGCTGCTTCCTCTGACAGTTTCCCTGCGAATATAACGCCCTACCAGCCCAACACCGACTTAACGAACGGGATCGTCAGTCGTCGCTGGGCGCGTAATGAGTTTTCATCCAGGCGATCCAGAATGGCCAGCAGATCGGCCAGTTTCCGGGGTGCTCGCCTGAGTATGAATACGGCCACATCATCACTGAGGACAAGGCCGCGCTGCTCCGCCCTCGCCATCAGTATCCTCAGGCGATCATCGTCGCGATAGATGCCCAATTGAATGGTCAGGCCATGACTCAACCGGGACACCAGGTCCTGCAACCCGAATGGCAACGACGCCGGCAGTTCCGACAGGCTGACGACCATCAGGTGCCCATGGTCATTCACCCGATTGTACAGATGGAAGATGGCCTCTTCCCAGTTTTCCTGGCCCGCAATGAGATCCAGGTCATCCAGGCAGATCACTGACTGGCCTTCCAGCCCTGAGAGCGAGTCGGGCCCCAAGGGCAACAACTCCTCCATGCTGACACAAACTGCACTCTGTTGGTTTTGCTCCGCCAGATGACAGACCGCCTGCAACAGGTGGCTTTTGCCAGTGTCTGCGTCGCCACAGACGGCGATGACGGGTACAACACCAACCTGCTCGCAGGCAGACTTAAGTCTTGCCGCGGCATCGGCATTCCGGCCACCATGAAAATTATCAAAACGGGCGTCGTCTCGAAGCTTGACCCCCAACACCAGCTGTGACGCACTCACTGCCTCTTTGCCCTCCATGCCCTCAGACTCCATACGCCGATATAGTGCGCACCGCTGAAAATGGCTGAGGCCGCCACCAGCAGAATGCCAACGTCCATAACCCACGGTTGCATCGGCAAATCCGCCAGCAGAATGATGATCGCGAGGGCCACCAGAATCTGGATCAGGGTGTTAAGTTTGCCGGGCAGGCTCGGCTGCATTTCAAAGCGACCGACACCGTAATGAAACGCCAGCCCACCACACACGATCAGGAGATCCCGGCCCAGCACCAACCAGAACAGCCAGGCCGGGAGTACGCCAGTTATAGCCAGCATCAGATAGGTGGTGATCAGCAGTGCCTTGTCCGCCAATGGGTCGGCAATGGCGCCAAGCCGGGTTCGCCAGTTGTAGTGACGAGCTAGGAAACCATCAAAGGCATCCGTTGCGGATGCCAGAAAAAATATCACCAGGGCAAAACGATATTCCTTGGCCATAAGGGCTGCCGCAAAAGGAGCAATCAGCAAAATGCGCAAAAACGTCAGCGCATTTGGAATCCAGCGCCAGCGGTGCGTCATGACATGACTCCCCTAATACCGAACACCGCGATATTATTCCCCGTCTTCCGACTCGACGATGGAGGCAGGCTGCCAGCGGTAATGAAGCACCTGATAGAGTGACTCGAACGCCTGTTCTGACTCTTCCTCGTTTGCCAGTAGAGGCTGGTAAACGAACAGCGGGTTGGCGGAGGCCGCAGCGCTCTCCGTGCTCTGTTCCGCCAGTGCAATACCGCCTTGCGGGGCCTGCTGCACCGATTGGGCCTGCGCCTGACCACCGGGTTGACGCTCATCACCTGTGGGCATGCGTGAGACCTCGGCGTCTGAAAGCGGAACCAGCCGCGGGTCCAGGGCAATGTACTGCTTCAGCTGCTCCATCTCCCCTGAAAAGGCAACCCTGAGCGTCAGTTGGTCCTTCCGCGCTCTGGTGGCACCCGCATCGACCACGGGCGACAGGTTTTTGAGAACCCCATTCACACGGGCGTAATCCTTCAGATTGCTGACTCCATGCACAACGATGTCCACCTGTGGAGACTCGCCGACATCACTGCCCGCAACCGCATAACGATCGGCAAACATTTCCGCCCAGCGCCCGACCACGGCAGCAGCCAGAGCTTGCGGCGTGTCGGCGGTCACCGATTGCTCCGTACTATCCAGCCCCATACCGTCAAACACCCATCCGGCACGCCACTGTGATCCGGAACGGCTGACCCGTACCAGCGACATCAGGTCATGCTCCATATCCTCGGACGATCTGCGAACACTGGATGTAAACTGTCCCCATATGTCCGACAACAGTTCACGGTCGTCCCGGTATCTTGCGGGAGGAAGCCCCACCGGCAAACCCCGGTCAACCGCCGCGTCCTGAAAAACGCGACGCCACTGTTCGTCGGCGCCCGTCCCTGTACTGTCGCTTCCCTGATGAACCAAGGTACGGCGCCCGCCTTCTTCGACCGCGATCCAGGCCAGCGTCAGCGGCCGATTCGCGCCCCAGACCGGTGCATCCGCGGACGCCAGCGCACGGTTGACGCCGACCGCGCCGAAGCTCATCCGTAGCCTGTGATTTCCCGTATCGGAGCGTAAGAACTGGTAGGACTGAAGCAGCGATTCGGCGTTCGCCAGGAGTTCTTCAACGCCTTCGTTGCGCAGCACGTCGCGGGTGCCGGAAACGCGTACAAACACCCGGCTCAGGCCGTCCGCATAGCCCTGCTCAAGTTCCTGTGGCTGCGAGCCAGCGACGGGCACTTCCACCGAGTAAAGGCCGGTAACGGTAACAGCTGCCGCTGGCGCGGCCATCAGCGCCAGTACGCCAAACAACCGGAGTGACTGACGGACTATCCGCGCTGCCTGCATCGAGATTTTTCCTGAGTCTGGCATGAAACACCCTGCGATTCGTCTTAATGGCGCATAGGATACACCAAGCCCCCTGGTGTGAGTAGCTAACCGGGATTGCAGAAAGTCAATCCGGCGCCACACTGCCTAAAGGATGACAAACGGGGCAATTGCATTTGGAGCGCCGTTCCGCACCTGTTAAAATCCGCCGCCTGTCCCACTGTCCAAACGGTTAAGCACACCATGAGCGAACAGAAGCCCTCTCTCACCTATCGTGATGCCGGCGTTGATATTGATGCCGGTAACGAACTCGTCGACCGCATCAAGAATACCGCGGCGCGCACACGTCGCCCGGAAGTCCTTGGCGGCCTCGGTGGCTTTGGCGCCATGGTGGCTATTCCCCCTGGCTACAATGAGCCGGTGCTGGTATCAGGCACCGACGGCGTCGGCACCAAGCTTCGACTCGCCATGCAACTCCAGAAGCACGACACCATTGGCATTGACCTTGTGGCCATGTGTGTCAACGACCTGGTAGTAGGCGGCGCGGAACCCCTGTTCTTCCTGGACTACTACGCTACCGGCAAGCTGAATGTCGACGTGGCCGCCCAGGTTGTCGACGGCATTGGCGCTGGCTGTGAACAGGCCGGCTGCTCCCTGGTGGGTGGCGAGACGGCGGAAATGCCGGGTATGTACGAAGGGGACGACTACGATCTGGCCGGTTTCTGTGTGGGTGTGGCAGAGCGCAGCGAGATCATTGATGGCAGCCGCGTGCAGGCTGGCGACGTTCTGCTCGCCCTGGGTTCTTCCGGCCCGCATTCCAATGGTTACTCCCTGATCCGCAAGATCCTGGAAGTCAGTAACGCTGACCTGAACCAGATGGTTGCCGACGTCACCCTCGCGGATGCCCTGATGGCGCCCACCCGCATTTATGTGAAAAACCTGCTCCAGCTCGTCCGCGAAGTGGACGTTCGTGCACTTTCCCACATCACCGGCGGCGGCCTTCCGGAGAACATTCCCCGGGTTCTGCCTGACGGCATGGTAGCAGCCATCGATACGGACAGCTGGCAGCTACCCCCGGTGTTCCAATGGCTGAAGGATGCCGGCGGCGTTGCCAGCGAAGAAATGTACCGCACCTTCAACTGTGGCGTCGGTATGGTTGTATGCATCCCCGCCAACCAGCGCGAACTGGCCCTTGATACGCTGAACGCTCTGGGTGAAAAAGTCTGGCAGGTCGGCATCATTGAAGCCTCTGACGACGCCACGGCCTCTGCATCAGTACGTTATGCGCCAGGGCTGTTGTCGGCATGAAGGCAGATTCCGTAACCGCCCCACGCATCCTGGTCCTGGCTTCCGGCAGCGGCACCAACCTCCAGGCCCTCATCAACGCCAGCCGGGAGCGGGACTTTCCCGGCCAGATCGTTGCGGTAGGGTGCAACCGCCCTGGCGCCTTCGCTCTGGAGAGGGCAGCCCAGGCCAACATCGACACCTTCACCGTGGATCACACCCATTACGGTTCCCGCGAGGAGTTCGACGGCGCACTGATGGCGGAGATTCGCCGTCACAACCCGGACCTGATCGTCCTGGCGGGCTTCATGCGCATCCTGACCACGGATTTCGTGCGGGCACTGCGTGGCACCATGCTGAACGTGCACCCTTCCCTTCTGCCCAAGTACACCGGGCTGAAGACCCATCAGCGTGCACTGGACGCTGGCGAAACAACCCACGGCGTGTCCATTCATTTTGTCACCGAAGAACTGGATGGCGGGCCGGTGATTGCCCAGGCAGAAGTGAGCATATCCCCGGACGACACCCCGGAATCCCTCGCCGAGAAAGTCCAGGAGAAAGAACACGTGCTTTACCCGATCGTAGTGCGCTGGTTCTGTGAGGGACGCATTCAACTGGGCACCGACTATGTAGTGTTCGACGGTCAGCCACTGAATCGACCGGTGGTACTTCCGGACGAGAACTCAGCAGCCTCGGCCTGAGTAAACTTATCGTCATCTCCGGAAGCAACCAGTCACGCTAGACTGTTCAGTGACAGATCTGCCATTGCAACCGGAGGAGTCGCATGCCCCTGAAATTCAGCCTCACAGCGTTGCCCGCCCTGTTAACCGGGGCGCTGCTTCTCGGAGCCTCGCTCGCACACGCCTCGGACGAGCAGGAGGACGTTACCCTCCAACCCATGAAGCTCAGCTACAACGCCTCCCTGGACAAGGGCATCTCCCTCAATGGTGACGCCCGCCGCATCCTGGAACAACGGGACGATGGCACCTGGCATTTCAGAACCGACGTGGATTCCTTTGTTGCAGACATTGACGAATCGCTGATCTTCCGCTGGGAAGACAATCAGGTGGTTCCCCTGCGTTACCGCTACAAGCTCTCCGGCCTCTTCATCCGGGACCGTGAGGAAGCGATCGATTTTGACTGGGAAAATAACGTGGTCAGTGGGCATCACGAAGGCGATAAGTTTTCGATGAAGCTGGAGAAAGGCGCCATGGACCCCATGGGCTATCAGCTGCAGCTAAGCCAGGACATCAAGGCCGGCAAGCGCGAGATGGAATACCGCGTCATCGACAAGGGCGACTACGACACCGACAAATTCGCCGTCGTTGACGAGGAAACCGTGCGCATCAACGGCGACGACATCCGCACACTTAAGGCCGAGAAAGTTCGCGACAGCGACAGCAAACGCGAATCCCTGATGTGGTTCGCGCCGGAGCGTGACTATCTGCTGATTCGCTTCCTCCAGGTAGAACCTGACGGCAGCGAGTACGAACTGACCATCAGCGACGCCAGGGTGGGCCACTAGAGCGGTGAGTTAAGGGCTGGCCGTCGCCCAGACAGTCTTCACCTCATCCGCGATGATTCGCAGCCCCTCCGCCACGCGCTCATCGTCCTGTGAGTAGGTCACCCGCAGGCATTCGTGGCGGTGCTTCCAGCCGTCTTCCGGCAAACCGGGGAAGAAGTAGTGCCCCGAGACCACCAGCACGCCCCGCGCTTTCAGCCGCTGATACAGCTCCAGACTGCTGATCGGCAGCCCCGGAAACCAGAGCCAGAGAAACATGGCGCCTTCGGGTTTATGGACATACCAGCGACAGCTGTCCTCGCCCATGGCATCCCGGAACACCGCCACCGCCCGCTCCATTTTCGCCTTGTAGAACGGGCAGACCACGTCCCGGCTGAGAGACAGGATTTCTCCTGAGCGCACCAGAGGCTCCGCCAGCATGGCGCCAAAGCTACCAGTGGCAAGGTTCATGATGGCATTGATGCCCGACAAGGCCTTGATCACCGGCTCCGCCGCAATAACGATGCCCGTACGCACGGCCGGCAGGCCGAACTTGGACAGGCTCAGACACAGGATCACCTGGTCGTTCCAGTGGGGTTTCGCATCCACAAACAGCAGGCTTGGAAACGGTGTACCGTAGGCTCCATCCACAATCAGCGGGATGTCGTGCTGGCGGGCCATGGCTTCCAACCGGGACAGCTCTTCGTCGGTGACCACATTTCCAGTGGGGTTCGTGGGCCGGGAAACGCAGATGGCGCCGGTTTCAGCCGTTACCTCAACCGCATCGAAATCCACCCGGTATTTGAACTCATGGGCGTCGGTGAATGAGATATCCGGCTGCACGGCGTGGAACAGCCCGGGCTCAATACCGGCATCGGCATAGCCTATGTACTCTGGCGCCAGTGGCAACAGGACATGCTTGTGCACCCCATCACCATAGTCACCACCAAACATATTGAACAGCATGAAAAACGCGGCCTGACTGCCATTGGTCAGGGCAATATTTTCCGGCTTCAATCCCCAGCCATACTCACGATTCAGAAGCTCGGCCAAGGAGGCAATGAACTGCTTCTCACCCTGGGGCGGGTCATAAATACCAACCAGCCTGCGCGTATCACCATCACTTTGGGCCATGTCGGC
Source organism: Marinobacter sp. Hex_13 (assembly GCF_001566815.1). Taxonomy (NCBI): domain Bacteria; kingdom Pseudomonadati; phylum Pseudomonadota; class Gammaproteobacteria; order Pseudomonadales; family Marinobacteraceae; genus Marinobacter; species Marinobacter sp. Hex_13. Next base: position 49,226 of record NZ_LSMM01000012.1, on the reverse strand, counting down.
CAGTATCTGCTGGACCCGAGCCTGGATCTCGGGAATATGACCGGGATTGCCCCCACCCATCATGATCATGTCGTCGCCGGACGCCAGGGCGTTGCCAAGGTCATCCATCAGGGAGGTGATTCCCGCATCCGCGGTAAATTTCCGACCAAAGGAAGAGAGTTTCATGATGCTTTTCGGTACCGGATTAGAACGGATTGTCACCCAAGTGTAGGCCAGAGCCAGCAGCGCTGCCGGTCAGTCGCTCAGCGAGATGCCCAGGTTGCTCACACCGTCGTTGGCGGCATCGCCGTGGATGCGTTCAACAAACTGGCTGGTGGGCGTGCGCTGGCGTTTGAGGGCCAGGATCAGGTCGCGCTGGAATACCTTGTCTTCTTTCATCAGCGGGTGCTGGTCCAATAGCCTGACCAGCTCATCTTCTTCCAGATCTTCACCTTCAGAAAGCTCAACAAAGTTCATGACGGTCGCGGTGGCCATCTGGGAGGCGTCGGTTGCACGGTGCTTGCCCGGATTGAGCCGGTTCAGCAACGCCTGTTCCAGCAACTGGCAAAAATCAAAGGCGGGATAGACACCGTAAGCGTCATAGGCGCTCACATCTGGCGACAGCGATTCGAGTTTCGCCAGCAATTGGGGAATGGCCGCTTCGGAAACGTCCTTTTGCAGCATTTCCCAGCCAAGATCGAGCAAGTGGCGCATTTTCGCACCGGTTTTGAGCCCAACGGCGTCCGCAAACAGGGCGTAATTGGGGAAGGAGCGCTCAGCGAGGGCCATCAGGAAGGTAAATTCCCGCCAGCCCTGCAGTTGTGAGACAGCTTTCAGAAACTGATTGGCGTTCACTGTGGCTCTCTCCTGACGATGTCGCTTACCGGAATCGCCCCTGCGGCACTGCCACTCATGTTCGCGGCAGGGTCACGCCTGTTTGCCCCAGGTACTTTCCGCCCCGGTCTTTGTAGCTGGTGTCGCAGATTTCATCGGACTCAAAGAACAGCATCTGGGCGACGCCTTCGTTGGCGTAGATTTTGGCCGGCAAATTGGTGGTGTTGGAAAATTCCAGGGTGACCTGCCCTTCCCACTCGGGTTCCAGTGGTGTGACGTTGACGATGATGCCACACCGCGCGTAGGTGGATTTGCCCAGGCAGATGGTCAGCACACTGCGGGGGATACGGAAGTATTCCACGGTGCGCGCCAGGGCAAAGGAGTTGGGCGGGATGATGCAGACGTCGCCGGTGTAGTTGACGAAGCTGTTGTCGTCGAAGTTCTTCGGGTCCACGGTGGCGGAGTGGACGTTGGTGAAGATTTTGAATTCGTTGCTGCAACGGACATCGTAGCCGTAGCTGGATGTGCCGTAGGAGATTACGCGGCCTTTTTCGGTTTCGCGGACCTGATCGTATTCAAAGGGTTCGATCATGCCGTGATCCCGGGACATCCGGCGAATCCAGTGGTCGGATTTGATGCTCATGGGTGACGTCTCGTATCCATAAAAAAGAGAGGCGGTAGTTTACCTGTTCACTTAATGACTGTCGAAGGCTTGGGTTCTGAATTTGCTTCCTGGCTTCGGGGGCTGCCAGAACAGACGGGACCTTCCGAAACACGCCGTTGATACGTCCATGTAGGCTTGAGAAAAACATCCATGTTTTTCACAGTTTCGGAAGGCCCCGTCTGTTCTGGCGATCCAGCTTTCGTGGTGGTCTATAGCTCAGCCCACCTCTTGGTGTTGCGGGCTTTACTAGTGTTCAGTGACGGACACGCTGGAGATCGAACCGGTAAGATTTCGCTCTCGTGTGGACAACTCCGCACCTACCCGGCGGGCGATATCCTTGTAGCGCCTTGCCACTTCCGAATCGGGTTCTGCCACCACAGACGGGGTGCCGCCGTCGGTCTGTTCGCGGATGGTCAGGTGCAGCGGGAGTTGGCCCAACAGCGTGGTGTCGTACTCTTCGGCGATGCGTTCGCCGCCGCCGTGGCCGAAAAGGGGTTCTTCGTGGCCGCAGTTGCTGCAGATGTGGACGCTCATGTTTTCCACCACGCCCAGCACGGATATGTCCACCTTGCGGAACATTTCGATGCCTTTTTTGCCGTCCAGCAGGGCGATGTCCTGGGGTGTAGTGACGATGACGGCGCCGTTTACCGGGACTTTCTGGGCGATGGTGAGCTGGATGTCGCCCGTGCCCGGGGGCATGTCGAGGATGAGGTAGTCCAGTTCGTTCCACAGGGTCTGTTGCAGCAGTTGCATGACGGCGCCACTGACCATGGGGCCGCGCCAGACCATGGGGGTTTTATCGGTGACGACGAAGGCCATGGAGTTGGCCTGCAGGCCGTGAGCTTCCATGGGGACGAAGTATTTGTTTTCCCGGGTGTCGGGGCGTTTGCCCTCGGGAACGCCCAGCATCATACCGATGCTGGGGCCGTAGATGTCTGCGTCGAGTATGCCCACGCGGGCGCCTTCGGCTTGCAGCGCCAGGGCGAGGTTGACGGCGGTGGTGGATTTGCCCACACCGCCCTTGCCGGAGGCCACGGCAATGATGTTCTTGACGCCGGGAACGGACTGGATGTCTTTCTGGCCTTTGTGGGAGTGGATTTTCTGTCCCACGTGGACATCCACGCCTTCAACGCCCTCGACGTCGTCGAGGGCGTTGGTGAGCAGCTCTTTCAGGGCGCCGGCGATGCCTTTGGACGGGTATGGCAATTCGATCATCACGGTGACCTTGCCGCTGTCGTCCGCGGTCAGGGATTTCACCGCACCCAATTCATACAGGTCCTTGCCCAGGTAGGGGTCGCGGTACTGTTGTACGGCGGTTTCCAGTGCCTGCTGTGAAATCTGTGCCATCGGAATCTCCGGTCTAACGTCACGCGCATTTATTAGCGCGGAAACAGGTGTTTCGGGTGAAAATTATCTGCTCGGAAGGTATCATTTGTGCCCGTTTCTGGCCATAAGGGTTCTTTACCCGGAGCAAGGCCGGTAAACGCGAACGCCCAACTCCTGACGAATGAAGGTTCGGACCACAACATGACGCAAGCGAGTTCAAAGCAACAGCGCGATATTCTGGTAACCAGCGCCCTGCCGTACGCCAATGGCCCCATCCACCTGGGCCATCTGCTGGAATACATTCAGACGGATATCTGGGTGCGCTATCAGAAAATGCGTGGCCAGAACTGCTACTACGTTTGTGCGGACGATGCTCATGGTACTGCTATTATGCTCCGTGCCGAGCGGGAAGGCATCTCCTCCGAGAGCCTGATCGACCGTATCCGGGACGAGCACCAGCAGGATTTCGGCGGCTTCCACATCCGCTTCGACAACTATTACACCACTCATTCCGAGGAGAACCGCCAGTTCTCGGAATACATTTATCGCCAGTTGCAGGAAAACGGCCACATCGCCACCCGCAAGATTACCCAGGCGTTCGATCCTGAAAAGAACATGTTCCTGGCGGACCGGTTCATTAAGGGCACCTGCCCCAAGTGCAAGACCGAAGACCAGTACGGCGACAACTGCGAAGCCTGTGGCGCCACCTATACCCCGGCTGAGCTGATCAATCCCCGCTCGGCGGTCTCCGGTGCCACGCCGGTGGACAAAGAATCCGAGCACTACTTCTTCCGCCTGCCGGAATTTGCGGACTTTCTCGCGAACTGGACCCGCAGCGGTACGCTGCAACCCCAGGTGGCCAATAAACTGGCCGAGTGGCTGGATGCTGGTCTGCAGGAATGGGACATCAGCCGCGATGCGCCCTATTTCGGCTTCGAGATTCCGGATGCACCCGGCAAGTACTTCTACGTCTGGCTCGACGCGCCCATTGGTTACCTCGCCAGTTTCAAGAACCTGTGCAACCGGGAAGGCATTGATTTCGAGCATTTCTGGAAGGCGGATTCCACCGCCGAGGTGTACCACTTTATCGGCAAGGACATTATCAATTTCCACGCCCTGTTCTGGCCGTCCATGCTGCACAGCGCCGGGTTCCGCACACCCAGTGCCGTCTGGGCCCATGGTTTCGTGACGGTAAATGGTAAGAAAATGTCCAAGTCCCGGGGCACGTTCATCATGGCCCGGACCTATCTGGACCATCTGAATCCGGAATACCTGCGCTACTACTTCGCCGCCAAACTCACCGGCAGCGTCGACGATATGGACCTGAACCTGGAAGACTTCGCCGCGCGGGTGAACTCGGACCTGGTGGGCAAGGTGGTCAACATTGCCAGTCGCAGCGCCGGGTTCATCACCAAGCGCTTTGATGGCCAGCTCGGTACCGTCACCGAACATGAAAAGCTGAAAGAGTTTATCGAGGCCGGCGATGAGATCGCGGACTTTTTCGAGGCCCGGGAGTTCGGCCGCGCCATGCGTCGAATCATGGAACTGGCTGACATCGCCAACCAGTACGTGAATGACGAGCAGCCCTGGGTCATTGCCAAGCAGGACGGCCAGGACGACAACCTGCAGGCCATCTGCACCAACGCCATCAACATGTTCCACCTGCTGATGACTTACCTGGCGCCGGTTCTGCCGGAAACCGCCAAGGCTTCCGAGGCGTTCCTGAATGCGCCGCTGGACTGGAACAAGCGCGAGCAACGGCTTGAGAATCACGGCATCAACAAGTTCAAGCCGCTGATGAACCGCGTGGATATGGCTCAGATCGAAAAAATGCTGGACGCGTCCAAGGAAGAAATGCCCGCAGCGACAGGACAGAAGGCCCCGGAAGCCAATCTCGAGCCCATTGCGGATGAAATAGAATTCGGGGATTTCGCGAAGGTGGATCTTCGGGTCGTCAGAATTGTCAAAGCCGAACACGTGGACGGCGCCGACAAGCTGCTTCGCCTTACCCTTGACGTTGGAGAGGGCGAGCGCAACGTTTTTGCCGGCATCAAATCGGCGTACAAACCTGAGGACCTCGAAGGACGCCTGACGGTGATGGTGGCCAACCTCAAGCCCCGAAAGATGAAATTCGGAATGTCAGAGGGCATGGTGCTGGCGGCCGGCCCCGGCGGAAAAGACATTTTCATCCTGTCACCGGATTCGGGCGCCACGCCCGGCATGCGGATTATGTAATGGCGCGCTCTGATGACTGAGTATCTGCTGATCCTGGTCAGCACCATACTGGTGAACAATTTTGTGCTGGTTCAGTTTCTTGGACTGTGCCCGTTCATGGGCGTATCCGGGAAGCTGGAAACCGCCATGGGCATGTCATTGGCCACCACGTTTGTGCTGACCCTGGCCTCGGTGTGCAGCTACCTGGCGTATACCTACCTGCTGGAGCCGCTGGACCTGGCGTTCCTGAAAACCATCACGTTCATCCTGGTCATCGCCGTTGTGGTGCAGTTCACGGAGATGGTGGTGCGCAAGACCAGCCCCCTGCTCTATCGGGTATTGGGCATTTTCCTGCCGTTGATCACCACCAACTGTGCGGTTCTGGGTGTTGCCCTGCTCAACCTCAACAAGAACAATAACTTCGTGGAGTCTGTCCTGTACGGGTTCGGCGCCGCCGCCGGCTTTTCGCTGGTGCTGGTGCTGTTTGCTGCCATGCGTGAACGCATCGCCGTGGCCGATGTTCCGGTTGCCTTCCGGGGCGCCGCCATTGGCATGGTCACCGCCGGGTTGATGTCTCTGGCTTTCCTGGGCTTTACTGGTCTGGTCAGCGTCTGACGGAGCGTTTGTATTATGTGGACGAGCATACTGATTGCCGTACTGGTTCTGCTCGCGCTGGCGGTTGTGTTCGGCGGCCTGCTGGGCTTTGCCGCAGAGCGCTTTCGGGTGGAAGGCAACCCGTTGGTGGACCAGATTGACTCCATGCTTCCCCAAACCCAGTGCGGCCAGTGTGGTTTTCCCGGCTGCCGTCCCTACGCCGAATCCATTGCCAACGGCGATGCCATCAACAAATGCCCTCCGGGCGGTGAAACCACCATCAAGGCACTGGCGGACCTGCTGGACGTGGAGCCACAACCGCTGGACGCGGAACACGGGGTGGAACAGGCCAAGCGTGTTGCGGTGATTCGCGAGGACGAGTGCATTGGTTGCACCAAGTGTATCCAGGCCTGCCCGGTGGACGCCATCCTCGGCGCCGCAAAACACATGCATACCGTAATCGAGAGCGAATGCACCGGCTGTGATCTGTGTGTGGAACCCTGCCCGGTGGACTGTATCGACATGATTACGGTAGAGCCCGACATTCGCTCCTGGACCTGGACACCGCCCAAATCCGGTGTGATTGCCACCGATCGTCAGGGGGCCAACGCCTGATGACACAGCTCTGGGACTTTTCCGGCGGCATCCATCCTGCCGAAAACAAACACCAGTCCACATCACGCCCGATCACTGGCGCCGGCCTGCCAGAAGTTCTGGTATTGCCGTTGCAGCAGCATATAGGCGAGCCGGCCGAATCCTGTGTTGCAGTCGGCGATCGAGTCCTCAAAGGCCAGAAAATAGCCGACGTGACCGGCGGCATGGGCGTACCCGTTCACGCGCCGACGTCCGGCACCATTGAATCCGTCAGCCTTCAGCCCGTTCCCCACCCCTCCGGAATGAGCGACTGGTGCATTACCCTCAAGCCCGACGGAAAAGATGAGTGGGCACCTCTCAACCCGATAACGAACTACCGGGATCTGGACCGGGAAACGGTGCTCGAACAAATCCGCGACGCCGGCATTTCCGGCATGGGAGGCGCCGGCTTCCCCACAAACATCAAGCTACGCCCGCCGAGGGACCGGAAGGTAAACACGCTGATCCTGAACGGCGCGGAGTGTGAGCCCTACATCACGGCCGACGATATGTCGATGCGGGAGAACGCGGTCGAGATCATTGCCGGGTTGCGCATCATGGCGTGGATACTGCGCCCGGAGCGGGTTGTGATCGGCATTGAGGACAACAAGCCAGAGGCCATCTCAGCGCTCAGGAAAGCCGCGGAGGGCACCCAGACAGAGATCGCGGTCATCCCCACCAAATATCCCTCTGGCGGTGAAAAACAGCTGATACAGATCCTGACAGGCATGGAAGTGCCCAGTGGCGGGATTCCAGCGGATATTGGAGTGATGTGCCAGAACGTGGGCACAGCCATCGCCGTATCCGCCGCCATTCATCGGGGCGAGCCGTTGATTTCCCGTGTCACAACGGTCACTGGGTATGCAGTGACCGATCCCGGTAATTTCGAGGTCCTGATCGGCACACCTATCGACTACCTGCTCTCGCAGGCCGGGCAGGAAAACAGCAAGCTCCACCGCCTTGTTCTGGGTGGGCCGATGATGGGCTATACCCTGGAAACGCCAGCCGTACCGGTGGTCAAGACCACCAACTGCGTCATTGCCGCCACTGCCACGGAATTACCGGACCCGGCTCCGGAACAACCCTGTATTCGCTGCAGCATGTGCGCCGAAGCCTGCCCAATGGAGTTGCTGCCCCAGCAACTGTTCTGGTACTCCAAAGCCGGGGAGTTCGACAAAGCCGAGCACCTGAACCTGTTCGACTGCATCGAATGTGGTGCCTGTTCTTACGTCTGCCCCAGCTCCATTCCGCTGGTGCAGTATTACCGGGCGGCCAAAGGCGAGATACGGGTACAACAGGCTGAACAGCTGAAAGCGGATCGCGCCCGTGAACGTTTTGAAGCCCGTCAGGCGAGACTCGAACGGGAACAGCAGGAGAAAGAGCAGCGCCGCAAAGAACGAGCGAAGGCGGCTGCCGAAGCCCAGGCCAGGAAGCAGGCCGAGGCTGAAAAGGCGGAAGCAGAAGGCCAGCCCGCCGATGACCGTGCCGCCAAAGCCGCCCTGGTGCAGGAAGCCCTTGCCCGCAAAAAGGCCAAGGGCCAACAACAGGCCGAAACGAAAGCCGAGACATCTGAAACCAAAGCCGCCAGCGAACCGGCACCCGATATTGACGCCCTAGAGAAGCAGCTTGCCCAGGCCACCGCAAAGCTGAACACCATGCAAAGCATGCTGGAGGACGCCAGGGCCGAGAATGCGGACAATGTCGAAAAACTCGAGAGAGCCGTCACCAAGAACCACGACCGGGTGAAGCGGGCGGAAGAGGCTCTGGCAGAGGCCCGGCAATCTGTGGCGGCCACCGATACCCAAACGACAGACTCATGATGAACAGGCTCCAACGCTAATGGCACTTGCGCAACAGTCCTCGCCCCACGCCCGTAACGCCCGCTCCACGTCACAGGTCATGCTGTGGGTGATTCTGGCGGCCCTGCCCGGCCTGCTGGCGCTGACCCTGTTCTTTGGCTGGGGCAATCTGATCAACGTGGTCTGGTGCATCGCGGTGGCACTGGCAGCCGAGGCTGCCATTCTGAAGCTTCGCAAGCGCCCGGTGGTTTTCTTCCTGAAAGACAACACCGCTGCGGTCACTGGCCTTTTGCTGGGCCTTTCCCTGCCTCAGTTTGCGCCCTGGTGGGTGTCCGCGGTTGCCGTCATCGCCGCCATCGTCATGGCCAAGCAGCTCTATGGTGGCCTGGGCTCCAACCCGTTCAACCCTGCCATGGTGGGTTACGCTCTGGTGTTGATCTCGTTCCCCGTGGCCATGACCACGAATTGGGCACAGCCCGGTCTCCTATGGGAGACCGCTCCGGGGTTTGGCGACACCCTGGGCATGATCGCCTCCGGTCAGCAAACAGCGGTAGACGCCTTTACCATGGCCACGCCGCTGGATGAGTACAAACACAAGATTACCACTCACACCGCAGCGGAGGTGCTTGCTCACCCCACTTTCGGCGACGGTGTTGCACGGGGCTGGGAGTGGGTCAACGCCGCGTTCCTAGTGGGTGGCCTGGTTCTTGTCGGCCTGAAGATTATCACCTGGCACATTCCAGTCAGCATGCTGGCGGGCCTCGCGCTTATGGGCCTTGCCTTTGGCAGCAACGCGGACCAGTATGCGCCGCTGTCCATGCACCTGCTGGCAGGGGGCACCATGTTAGGTGCATTCTTTATCGCCACAGACCCGGTGTCCGCCGCGTCCAGCCATCAGGGCAAGCTGATCTACGGAGCGGGTATTGGTATCCTGATTTACCTGATCCGCACCTGGGGCGCCTACCCCGATGCGGTGGCCTTCAGCGTTCTGCTGATGAACTTCGCGGTGCCGTTTATCGACCACTACACGCCGCCTCGTACCTATGGGCATCACAAGCCCCGGCGCGGCATTCCCGGCAAGGGTCAGGGGTAAAGCATGGCAGCACTCGCAAAGTCCATCCGTCGCAACGCCATTGGCCTGGGCCTGTTCGCCATCATTACCGGCGGCACCATCGCCATCACCCAGGTTATGACGGCCGAGCGCATACAGGAACAGGCCGCCAGAGCGGAAGCTCAGGCGCTGTTTGAGATCATTCCGGAAAACCGGCACGACAATCATCTGCTGACCGACACGGTGCAGCTTCCTGCGGATAACGGAATGAACGCTAACGACCCCGTCACGGCCTGGGTGGCACGTCGCAATGGCCGCCCTACCGGATTGATCATGCCGGTGGTGGCCCCTGACGGTTATTCTGGCAACATTCACTTATTGGTGGGCCTGGATATGAAGGGCACGGTGCTGGGCGTTCGGGTGACCAGCCACCGGGAAACCCCTGGCCTGGGCGACCGCATTGAAACCAAGAAGTCAGACTGGATCCACTCGTTCACCGGCCGCTCTCTTGGCAACCCGGAACCAGAACGCTGGACTGTCAGGAAGAATGGCGGGGTATTTGACCAGTTCACCGGTGCGACCATCACCCCGAAAGCCGTGGTTAATGCGGTGCAAAAAACACTCATCTATTTCCGTGAGCATCGCAGCGACATTCGCGACATCCTCAATGAACCCGCGTCACCCCGAAGCACGCCTCTGACGCCCGAGGAAATCGCTGGCCAGACACCAGAACGGGAGCATTCGTAGCATGGCGACCAAATCCAGCTCAGAGATCATCCGTGACGGGCTTTGGACCAACAACCCTGCCCTGGTTCAGGTGTTGGGGCTTTGCCCCCTGCTAGCGGTGACCAGTACCGTCGTTAATGCCATCGGCCTGGGCCTGGCAACGCTGATGGTACTGATGGGCTCGAACCTGGCAGTGTCACTGATCCGCAACTTTGTCAGCGAGTCGGTGCGCCTGCCTGCCTTCGTGATGATCATCGCCTCTTTCGTCACCTGCGCTGAACTGCTGATGCAGGCCTATACCTATGAGCTCTACCAGATCCTGGGTATTTTCATTCCATTGATTGTGACCAACTGTGCCATTCTGGGCCGCGCGGATGCGTTTGCCTCCAAGAACCCGCCCCTACCCGCCCTGCTGGACGGTGTCATGATGGGTACCGGCTTTCTGGTAGTGCTGATTGCACTCGGCGCCATGCGGGAGCTCGTAGGCCAGGGCACCCTGTTTACCGATATGGATCTCCTGCTGGGCCCTATGGCGGCAGACTGGGGAATCCGTCCGCTGGAGCAATACCCTGACGTGCTCTTCATGGTACTGCCACCGGGCGCCTTTGTAGGGCTGGGGCTGCTTATCGCGCTGAAGAATGGCATCGACAATCATCTCAAGGCCCGCCGTACAGCGGCAGAGCCCATCGTGGCCGGTAGCAAGCGAGTGCGGGTAACAGGCCATGTATCCTGAACATCCAATGACCATTACTGTCTCAGCCAGCGGATAACCCATGAACAAGGCAAAACGTACGGAAATCTTTACCCGTTTGCGGGCAGCCAATCCGACGCCCACAACCGAGTTGAACTATACCAACCCGTTCGAACTGCTGATCGCAGTGATCCTCTCGGCCCAGGCCACGGACGTCGGTGTGAACAAGGCAACAGCAAAACTATACCCCGTAGCCAACACACCCGAAAAAATACTCGCACTGGGAGTGGATGGCCTGAAGGAATACATCAAAACCATCGGGCTGTTTAACAGCAAGGCCGAGAACGTGATCAAGACCTGTCGTGCGCTGATTGAAAAACACGGCGGGGAAGTTCCGGACAACCGGGAAGACCTGGAAGCCCTTCCGGGTGTGGGCCGCAAGACCGCCAATGTGGTTCTGAACACCGCGTTCGGGCAACCGGCAATGGCGGTGGATACCCACATCTTCCGGGTATCGAACAGAACGGGAATTGCGCCGGGCAAGAACGTGCTGGAAGTGGAGAAGCGCCTGATGCGGCTGGTGCCCAGGGAGTTCCTGCTGGATGCCCACCACTGGCTGATCCTTCACGGGCGCTACACCTGTACCGCCAGGAAGCCCAAATGCGGCGCCTGCATCATCGAAGATCTGTGCGAATTCAAGCAGAAACGGGATTACATGGACTGACACCGGCCCCGGATAACCGGAACCGGTGCACCTTACTGTGCGCTTACCGCTGGCCCAGCATCTTCTCTTTCAGATCTTCCTGGGCAGGCTCGTCTGACAACCAGATGCCGAACAGGGCCTTCTTGAACTCCAGGTCGCCAATGGTGGCGCGTTCCTTGCCATTCTTAAGAACGCGCACGCCTTCACCCGGCAGGTAAACGAGATCAAACACGTCACCGTCCTTGATCTCTTCTGAAAACACATCCAGGAACGCATCCACATCGTCCTTGATCGCGGCCAGGTCTCCCCCTGTGGAATTCTCAAACCCTTCCATTGTGGCTGATTTCATTTTGTCGCTGGTGATCATCCCGGAAATAATGTGCAGGGTGATGGCCTGGGGCTCGTCAGCGTTGATAATGGCCTGGCCATCGTCGATGGTCTCAGGCACATACAGACCGCCGATATAAAGGTCCATGAACCACTTGGAACGGGTACCCGCACCGTTGAGCTTGAGCTCGGTATCCATCGCCGAGTAGGTATCCGGCACATCAACGCCCTCCACCGTCAGAGCGGCGGCTGGTGTTGTAAGGGCTGCTGTCAGCAGCAGTGATGCAAATCCTGTTGATAGGGCCTTCTTCATCGTCCTTTCCTTATTGATCGTTATTATTGAATGTCTGATTGCACCGGAGTTCGACACCCATATCCCCCTCCGGCCATCAAAGTTTAACAGGGAGCAAACGAACGCTTACGCCGGCTGGTTCTCATTTGGCAACGCAAAAAAAACCGGCCTGCAGACAGCGGGCCGGTTTTTGGTGGTACAGAACCGATTACTTGAACAGCATGGTTCCCGACAGGCCTTCCTTCTCCAGGATTTCGCGAAGGCGACGTAGCGCCTCCACCTGGATCTGGCGAACCCGCTCACGGGTCAGACCAATCTCCTGGCCCACTTCCTCAAGCGTGCTGATGGGGTAACCTCTCAAGCCAAAGCGGCGGGACAACACTTCCTGCTGTTTGTCACTGAGCTGATCGATCCACTTTTCGACACAGGAGCACATGTTGTTGTCCTGCAGCAGGTCGGCGGGATCAGAGGCGCCTTCGTCTGCGACGGTATCCAGAAGGGATTTTTCACCGCCGGTACCAATAGGCGTGTCCATGGACGCAACGCGCTCGTTCAGGCCCAGCATCCGCTTAACGTCTGCTACCGGCTTGTCGACCATGCGCGCAATTTCTTCCGCCGACGGCTCGTGGTCCAGCTTCTGGGTAAGCTCCCGTGCCGCGCGCAGGTACAGGTTGAGTTCCTTAACGACGTGGATGGGAAGGCGGATGGTGCGGGTCTGGTTCATGATGGCCCGCTCAATGGTCTGGCGGATCCACCAGGTCGCGTAGGTGGAGAAACGGAAGCCCCTCTCGGGGTCAAATTTCTCTACCGCACGGATAAGCCCAAGGTTACCCTCTTCTATCAGGTCCAACAGTGTCAGACCACGGTTCACGTAACGCCGGGCAATCTTGACCACCAGGCGTAGATTGCTCTCGATCATACGTTTGCGACCGGACTCCTCTCCCTTACGGGCGAGCCGTGCAAAGTACACTTCTTCTTCGGGTGTTAAGAGAGGAGAGAAACCGATTTCGTTGAGATAAAGCTGGGTGGCGTCCAGTTGTTTCTGGCTGGTGAAGTATCGACCCTGGGCCGGGATGTCTTCTTCTGTTTCAACGGCTTCCACTTCGGCCGTTTCTTTTTCTTCTACTTTGTCTTCCGCTAACAGCTGATCGTCTGCGTCTTCAACATCTGATACACGATCAATGATGAGTTCTTCATGCTCTGCTGACATAACTCTTTGCCCCGCCTTTCAATGATCCTGGAAATTCGCTCACGTCTTTTTGTTATTGCGAGCGCCTGCTTTCTTCGTGTTCTTGTTCAGGACATTTATTGCTAGCTGTTGACGGTTGCCGGAACCGTCGTTTTTTTATTGTTTGTCTCGACTATTATCTTTCGTTGCCTCTGATTTTCGGTGCCGAACGCCAGGTTTTGTTCTGCCAATCCGTTTCATCGGGCCGGGAGGTAGTGGGCGGGGTCGACCGGGTTGCCATTTTTCCGGATTTCAAAATGCAACTTGGGCCTGTCCGTGCCGCTGTTTCCCAGTTCAGCGATGACCTGTCCGGCTTTAACGTCCTCCCCTTCCTGCACCAGAATCTTCCGGTTGTGAGCATAAGCACTCAAATAGTGCTCGTTGTGGTTCACTATGATCAAGTTGCCATAACCGAGCAACCCACTTCCAGCATAAACGACATTACCACTTGCCGCTGCCCTCACAGAGTCACCTGCTTTTCCAGCAATATCAATACCTTTATTGACTTTCCCGGATGTAGAATAACCTGCAATTACGGTGCCAACGTGGGGCCAGCGCCAGTTGACATTGGATACTGTCTGGCTTTGACCCGTTAATGGTGACGACTTATCGGGCCGCCGCGAAACCGTCGGCTTTGGCTCCGGTTTGGGAGCAGGCTGTCGCGATGCGGTGCGGGTTGGTGGTCGCGAGACCGACGTTTTACTACTTCCGCCAGTCTGCGCTGTGGATGTTACATTTCCGCGAAGGTCCAGCCTGAGAACCTGCCCTGCCTTGATGTGGTAAGGCGGGCTTATACCATTGGCATTACCTAATTCCCGGTAGTCACGGCCGTACCGCCAGGCGATGCTATAGAGCGTTTCCCCGGATTTGACAACGTGGCGGCCCCAGTACACTGGCGGGTTGTAGAGGTCATCACGGTAGATTGCCTGCGTGTTGCAGCCAGTCAGCAGCATGGCGCCAAAAAGCACAAGCAGAAAGGTGTAGAGGCGCGTCCGTTTTTTTGAACACGGAGAGGCAGGGGCACCGGAGGGGAGCCGCGGGAAGACTGCCGTCGCAGCAATGATGGACCCACGCACTAATCTCAAAAGAATAAAAATACGCCCGTTATTAGTAATTCGTATAAAAAATTCGGCGGTTTATAAAGTGTTTTAAGTAACTTGCTAATTTATTGCACATTTTGGGCATGAAACCAAGTTACCCATCTGTTGCGTTTGTTACTGCCCGAAACAACCGTACGGATCAAAAAGTAACACTTAGTCTCGATACGCCCGTGAACGCCGTCACAACAGCGAGCAGAAAACCAGGCTAGCGGGCGGCGCCAGGCTGTTTTTTCCTGCCCACCCATTCCACCAGCAAAACCAGCAACAGACCGGCGAACGCACAGGTTATCGCCAGCAGTAACTGTGACTCGTCACCGGTCAACTCAGCATAGCCCATCGGACTGACGCTTGCTTCGTTCAGGGGCACCTGCTGGCCGGCACTATTGGTGCGCCAGCTTAGTGTCTCTTTCCAGGGCCAGACCTTGTTCAGCGCCCCCACCATAAAGCCAGTCAACAACGCCAGCACAAGGTCATGGTAGCGATGGAACGCCCAGGTAATGAGCCGGGCAACCGACAGTAAACCGACCAGGCAACCAACAGCGAAAATCCCGAGGATGCCCAGATCCAGGGAACGTATGGCGTCCAGCACCGGGACGTACATACCCAGAATCACCAGGATAAAACTGCCGGAGATTCCTGGCAGGATCATGGCGCAGATGGCCAGGGCCCCGGCACCGAAGAACACCGGCATAGAGGGCGACAACGGGCTGCCGGACAAAGTCGTTACCCACCAGGCAAAAACGGTTCCCACCGAAAATGGCAACAGCAACAATGGCTCATAACGACGAACCTGACGGCCGACGTGCCACACTGACGCGACGATCAGGCCGAAGAAAAAACTCCAGATAAGGATCGGATAAGTGGCAAGGGCATGACTGATCACGGACGCGAGGGTGGCAATACTGCCCAGGATCCCCGCCAGCAGACACAGTAGGAAGGTGCCGTCACACGCCGCCCAGAATTGCCTCACCTGACCACGGATCAGATGCTGGAAGAAGGCTTGTGGAACGGCATTGATGGCTTCCAGCAACCGGAAGTAGATGCCGGTAATGAATGCAATGGTGCCACCCGACACGCCGGGGACGATATCAGCCGCCCCCATGGCCATGCCCCTCAGGAATACCGCAAAGGGGTGATGGGAGTGAGGTACGTCGGCAGAAGACTCAGAGGGGCGTTCTGCGGTCACCGTACAACCCCACCCAACAACGGCACAAAACGCACCGGTTCAATATCCCTGGTCTCGAAACGGTCGCCCTGGCGTACCATTTCCACCAACATCTGTGTGCCCTCGCCGATCGGCGCCACAATAACGCCTCCATCCGCCAGTTGGTCTTTCAGTTCCGGCGGGATCTCACGGGGTGCCGCGGTGACGATGATGCCGTCAAACGGCCCCTGTTCTGGCCACCCCATACCTCCGTCTGCGTGCTTGAGCATCGTGTTACGGTAGCCAAGCTGTCGAAGCCGGTCACGGGCCCGGTCCTGGAGCGGTTTGATGCGCTCAACGCTGAAAACCTGATCCACCAACCCGGCAAGGATCGCGGTCTGGTAGCCCGACCCGGTTCCCAGTTCCAGCACTTTCCGGGGTTTGTGGTGCATCAGGGATTCTGTCATTCGCGCGACAATATAAGGCTGAGACAGGGTCTGACTGTAGCCAATGGGCAGCGCAGTATCTTCGTAGGCCCTATGGGAAAGCGCTTCATCAAGGAATATGTGACGCGGCACGTCCGCCATGGCCGTAAGCACCTGCTCATCGGCTATACCAGCCTCTCTGAGCCTTTGTATCAGTCGCATACGGGTTCGGCGGGACGTCATTCCAATACCGTCAATCGCTGCCACCATTAACGTCCCTCCCGTCCTGACAGCAACTCAACCCACTCTCGCAGTGGCGACAGTACCTCATGGCGCGTCATATCCACATGGACGGGAGTGATCGAAACGTAATTCTCGCGCACCGCGTTGAAATCGGTCCCCGGTCCGGCGTCGCTGCCCTTGCCAGCGGCACCGATCCAGTAACGGGACTTGCCCCGGGGGCAGGTCATCGGCACCGCGCCTTCAGCCCGGTCGCGATGGCCAAGCCGGGTCACGCGGAAGCCGGCAATATCTTCCCATGGCACATCGGGAACGTTCACATTGAGAATGCATCGAGGACCAAGAGTTAACGGCTGATCGCTTTCCAGCAACGCGCGAACAACCCTGGCCGCCGTTTCGTAGTGGAAACGGCCTTCGTTCACCAGCGATACCGCTATTGCTGGCAACCCCAGGTTTCTGCCCTCGGTGGCAGCCGCCACCGTACCCGAATAGATAATATCGTCGCCGAGGTTAGCGTGGGTATTGATGCCCGAGACCACTCGATCAAACGGCTCTTCAAACAGCCCGTTAACCGCAAGGTGAACGCAATCTGTCGGGGTCCCGTCCACGGACCGGAAGCCATTGGGATGGTCTTCCACTGTTAGCGGGCGGCTCAGCGTCAAGGCATTGCTGGCACCGCTATGGTCCCGATCCGGCGCCACGACTTCAAGATGGCCCAGCCCCTGGAGCCCGTCGTGTAGGGCCTGAAGACCAGGCGAATGAACGCCATCATCATTGGACAACAGAATTCGCACAATTTTCTCCAATAAACGTGGTTGCGTCCATTATATCAAACACATCGTCCAGCAACGTTGTTGCGTATTGCCCCGGCGCAAGCCGGAACGACAACCGCAACTGGTCATTGCCGTCCCAATGCCACTCCAGACCTTCCGGTTTCAGGCTCAGCGGCCGACGCTCAGGCTTCATGCGGGTGGTTGAAAACACCGCTGCCAGCTGCGGGTGCTCCGCAACCACGGAACGCTCGATTTCGCCCTGGACCGACACTGCCTCGGTGCCACCGTCGCCCCAGAGAGGACCTGTCACCATCAGGTTCTGATTTTCACAGGCGCCAGGCTCTCCCTCCAGAGGTTCCAGCCAGGTGCCAGTCTCAACACGATGGGCGAGCACCTCGTTGAATAACCACGAACGTGCCGCCGAAAAGTACAATACGTTCTTACTGTCGCGACTGCCAGAGGTTGACCGCCCTCGCCCACGCTTTTTGACATTGCGACCACTCCGACGGTTCAGTGTTGTCGGGTCCATGGTCAGCGCCCTATCCAGATTGGCACCGCCATGGCCAAACCGTTGCGAACCGAAATAATTCGGGCATCCGAGGTCCCGCAACCGGGCCAGAGCCGCATCGATAGCAGATGTGTCGCCGACCACGTCCTTTAGCACCAGCTCAAACCGGTTGCCCTGATGATCGCCCCGCCTCAGTTTTCGAGCCTGGCGGTACTGAGCCAATACCGGCCAGTGTTCCTCCACCGCCTGGATGAACGCTCCATCGTCGTCTTCCTGTCCCGGCCGATAAAGGCTAAACCACTGACGCGTGACCGCATGACGGTCCTTCAGCCCGCAAAAACCCACGTCGAAATGCCTGCAACCGCAGATATTAGCAAGCTGCCGCGCCACGTAGTCGGTGTTATCCCCGACTTTTTCCAGACGCAGGCACAGATGCTCTCCCCCACCGCCACTGTCATCGGGCATAGACAGATCTTCATCCACGAAAAAGTCGCCGGGGAGCGATTTGATACGCGCCGAAGCCACCCGAGAGCCCGAGGAGGTTGGCCAGTCGAGTCGCCAGCCGTTGGAAGCGTGCTGAGCATCCGTCATGATGAAACCGGCTCCAGCAGGCAAACCGCCTGGCACGCAATGCCCTCACCGCGGCCGGCAAAGCCCAGCTTTTCGGTGGTGGTCGCCTTGACGCTGACCCGGCTCGCCGGGATGGCAAGATCCTCGGCAATGGTCAACCGCATGGCCTCAATATGGGGCGCCATTTTCGGGGCCTGGGCAATAATGGTGGCATCCACGTTACCGACACCATACCCTTCACCGGCAACACGCTCCATCACGCGGCGCAGCAAGTCCCGGCTGTCCGCTCCCGCCCACTCATCACTGGTATCGGGAAACAGGTGACCGATGTCGCCCAGGGCCACGGCACCCAACAGGGCATCTGCAAGGGCGTGCAAAAGCACGTCCCCGTCGGAATGGGCCTTGAGGGCATGGGTGTGCGGAATGGTCACACCGCCAATAACGACTTGATTTCCCTCACAGAAAGCATGGACATCAAAGCCCTGCCCGATTCGCATAGTGCTGTTTCCTTTTCAATCAGTAACGATGCAGGCTTGCCGCTAGAGACGGCTGAGGATAAAACCGGCCAGTGCCAGATCAGCGGGTACCGTAATCTTTATATTATCCGGTCGCCCCTCAACGATACAGGGAACATTGCCTGCGTATTCCATGGCCGAGGCTTCATCGGTCACCGGGTAACCTGACGCAATGGCAGCTTTCAGAGCCATCCTCAAGGCGCCACAACGGAACATTTGAGGAGTCAGGGCGCGCCACAGATGACGACGGTCGATGGTTGTCTCCACCTGATTGCTGTCACTTGCCACAAGTTTGAGCGTATCGGCCACCGGCGTCGCCAGCAAGCCACCCACAGGGTGATCCTGAAGTTGGGTCAGCAATCGTTCGAGGTCATTGGGATGCAGGCAAGGCCGGGCGGCATCGTGTACCAGCACCCAATCGTCGTCATCCGCCCGAGAGGCCAGTGCCTCAAGTGCAGACAATACCGAATCCGCACGCTCAGCGCCCCCGGCACAGGACTCTATACGTGCGTCAGAACTGGCTGCAGTTTCCGGCCACCAGGGATCGTCCGCGCGAATAGCGACCACACAACCTGAAAAATCAGCATTGTCCAATAACCTGGAGAGAGTGATATCAAGGATATATTGATGGTCCAGCCTGAGATACTGCTTCGGGCAGTCTGCCTTCATTCGCTGGCCGGAACCGGCGGCGGGAACAATCAACCAATAGCGGGGTTTACTCATGGACGTGGTCAGCTTTGATCGGCCTGGCTTGCGGCTGGGTTACTGCTCGACCACCAGGAAGAAGGTTTCATCGTTGCGGATCAGCCCCAGGTTCATGCGGGCACGTTCTTCAACCGCACCTTTCTCACCGCGGAGGTTACGAACTTCCGCATAGAGACGCTCATTGCGGGCTGAAAGCTCGGCGTTTTCCTCGCGCTGCTCGGCAATGGCGTTCTCCAGTCCCCATACCTGGGCAAAACTACCTTCCCCAACCCACAGGCGCACCTGCAGCAGGAGAATAAGAATAATCATGATGGACCAGAGTAACTTCATTGCGAATTCCGTTTACGATGCATCAACCGGACAGTAAGTATAGACCTTAGTGTAGTTTAGCAACAAGTTCTGCTAACCAGTTGTACAAAAAGGCCATCATGCCTCACATTTTGAGGATCACGATGGCCTTTCCGGATCGGTTACCTGTCAGCATCCCGCCGACAGGGTATCCTTCACAGGCGATTAGCCCTGGCCTTTGATCTCGCTCAGGCCACGATAGGGAGCCTTTCCATCCAACGCTTCCTCAATGCGAAGCAACTGGTTGTACTTGGCAACCCGGTCAGAGCGGCACAGGGAGCCGGTCTTGATCTGACCCGCACAGGTGGCCACGGCCAGATCGGCGATGGTGGTGTCTTCAGTTTCACCGGAACGGTGGGAAATCACCGCCGTGTAACCCGCATCCTGAGCCATCTTGATGGCGTCGAGAGTTTCGCTCAGGCTACCAATCTGGTTGAACTTGATCAGGATGGAGTTACCAATGCTCTTGTCGATACCCTGCTTGAGGATTTTGGTATTGGTCACGAACAGGTCGTCACCTACCAGCTGAACCTTGTCACCCAACTTCTCAGTCAGCACTTTCCAGCCGTCCCAGTCGCTCTCATCCATACCGTCTTCGATAGACACAATCGGATAACGCTCGCACAGACCAGCGAGATAGTCGGCGAAACCGGCGGAATCAAAGGACTTGCCCTCACCGGAAAGCTGGTACTGACCATCCTTATAGAACTCGGATGAGGCACAGTCCAGCGCCAGGGTCACATCAGTACCCAGCTTGTAGCCAGCCTTCTCCACCGCTTCCTGGATCACCGCCAGAGCGCCTTCGTTGGAAGGCAGATCCGGTGCAAAACCACCTTCGTCACCCACGGCGGTGTTAAGGCCTTTGCTGTTCAGCACTTTCTTCAGCGCGTGGAAAATTTCCGCACCAATGCGCAGCGCTTCGGCAAATGACTTCGCAGCCACCGGCTGGACCATAAATTCCTGGATATCAACGTTGTTGTCTGCGTGCTCGCCACCGTTGAGGATATTCATCATCGGCACCGGCATGCTGTACTTGCCGGAGGTGCCGTTCAGGTCCGCAATGTGAGCATACAGCGGCTTGCCCAGTGAAGCGGCAGCGGCTTTGGCAGCGGCCAGGGAGACAGCCAGAATAGCGTTGGCGCCCAGGTTGGCTTTGTTCTCAGTGCCATCCAACTCAAGCATGATGTTGTCGAGAGCACGCTGATCAGCTGCGTCTTTACCAATCAGGGCATCGCGAATCTTGGCGTTTACCGCCTCAACAGCTTTCAGAACGCCCTTACCCAGATAGCGGCTCGTATCCTTGTCACGAAGCTCCAGAGCTTCGCGTGAACCCGTCGACGCACCAGAGGGGGCGCAAGCACTGCCGATGGTGCCGTCCTCAAGAATCACGTCCGCTTCAACCGTGGGGTTCCCGCGAGAATCCAGTACTTCACGGCCTTTAATGTTGGCAATCTTGGTCATTCTTCTCTGTCTCCAAGTTTGATTTCAAAATTGGGAGTAAGAGCGAGCGGGAACGGCCCTACGAAAAACGCTAAAAGCACATCCCTGTGCGCTTGGGCTCCGCCATCCATGGCTCCGCACATTTTCGTAGGGCCGTTCCCGCTCACTCCCACAGTCCTTCTGGAACGCAAAAAAACCGCCAATCAGGCGGTATCAATAGGTTTGAAACTCTTCACAAGGTCATCAACGGCCTTCACCCGGGCCAGGAACGGCTCAAGCTGGCTCAGGCGGAGAGCACAGGGCCCGTCGCACTTGGCTTGATCCGGGTCGGGGTGAGCCTCAAGGAACAGACCCGCAAGCCCCTGGGACATGCCCGCCAGGGCCAGGTCGGTTACCTGGGCTCGGCGGCCACCGGCTGAATCCGCGCGACCACCGGGCATCTGCAAGGCGTGAGTGACGTCAAACATCACCGGCACATTCATGGACTTCATGATACCGAAGCCCAACATATCCACCACAAGGTTGTTGTACCCGAAGCTGGTGCCGCGCTCACACAGGATCACCTTGTCGTTACCGGCTTCACCACACTTCGCAATGATGTGCTTCATTTCCTGTGGCGCCAGGAACTGGGCCTTCTTGATGTTGATGACCGCTCCGGTTTCTGCCATGGCAACAACAAGATCCGTCTGTCGGCTCAGGAAAGCCGGCAATTGGATGATATCGCAAACTTCTGCGGCAGGTGCAGCCTGCTCAGGCTCGTGAACATCGGAAATGATAGGGACACCGAACTTGCTCTTGATGTCCGCCAGAATCTGCAGCCCCTTCTCAAGACCGGGGCCGCGGAAGGAATGCACGGACGAGCGGTTGGCCTTGTCGAATGACGCTTTGAATACGTAGGGAATCCCGAGCTTGCTGGTGGCCTCGACGTACGCCTCGGCCACTTCCATCGCCATTTCGGCAGATTCCAGCACGTTCATGCCACCGAACAACACGAACGGCTTATCGTTGGCAACCTCGATTCCCGAGACGTTCACCGTACTCTGCGCCATGATCAGGATTCCTTTTTACGGGCCAGGGCTGCCTCAACAAAGCCCTTGAACAGCGGGTGGCCGTCCCGGGGCGTGGAGGTAAATTCCGGGTGGAACTGGCATGCCACGAACCAGGGATGATCAGGCACTTCCACAACCTCAACCAGCTTGCCGTCGGTGGAGCGACCGGAAATTCTCAGGCCGGCACCTTCCAACTGTGGCAGGAAATGATTGTTCACCTCGAACCGATGACGGTGGCGCTCACGGATGGTCTTACGACCGTAACAGTTGGCGATGGTGGAACCTTCAGCGACCACGCAGTCCTGAGCGCCCAGGCGCATGGTGCCGCCCAGATCAGACTCTTCGGTGCGCTCCTCTTTCTCGCCGCTGGCATCCAGCCACTCCGTGATCAGCCCCACAACCGGCTCCGGGGTGTGTTCGCGGAATTCGGTGCTGTGGGCATCTTTCAGGCCCGCCACGTTGCGGGCGTATTCAATAACGGCCACCTGCATACCCAGGCAGATACCCAGGTACGGAACCTTGTTTTCGCGGGCGTACTGCACCGTGCGGATCTTGCCTTCGACACCGCGTTCACCAAAGCCACCTGGAACCAGAATGGCATCGGCACTGGCCAGCGCACCGGTACCATCGCGCTCGATGTCTTCGGAGTCAATGTAGTTCATACGGACTTTGGTGCGGGTCTTGATACCGGCATGCAGGAGCGACTCGATCAACGATTTGTAGGCGTCCAGCAACTCCATGTACTTGCCGACCATGGCGATAGTAACTTCACCTTCCGGATTCATCAGGGACTCAACGACCGCATCCCATTCGCCCAGGTTGGCCGGGCTGGCATCCAGACTGAAACGCTCAATAACCAGCTGGTCCAGACCAAATTCGTGCAGCATGCGCGGAATGGCGTAGATGGACTTGGCATCCTGCAACGGAATGACCGCCCGCTCTTCCACGTTGGTGAACAGTGCGATCTTGCGACGGGAACTGGCGTCCACTTCGTGCTCCGAACGACACAGCAGAATATCCGGCTGCAGGCCGATGGAACGCATTTCCTTTACCGAGTGCTGGGTAGGTTTGGTCTTGATCTCACCGGCCGTGGCGATGTAGGGAACCAGGGTCAGGTGCATGAACAACGCACGCTGCGGGCCAACTTCCACCTTCAACTGGCGGCAGGCCTCAAGGAATGGCAGCGATTCAATATCGCCCACCGTGCCGCCGATTTCGATCAGTGCCACATCGGCGCCGGAAGCGCCTTCAACCACACGACGCTTGATCTCGTCCGTGATGTGGGGAATCACCTGAACCGTACCACCGAGGTAATCACCCCGGCGCTCCTTACGAATCACTTCCTCGTAGACGCGACCGGTGGTGAAATTGTTCCGGCGTGACATCGGCGTGCGAATAAATCGCTCGTAGTGCCCCAGGTCCAGATCGGTTTCCGCGCCATCTTCGGTGACAAAAACTTCACCGTGCTGGAACGGACTCATGGTGCCGGGGTCCACGTTGATGTACGGGTCCAGCTTGAGAATAGTGACCTTCAGGCCGCGTGCCTCTAGGATCGCAGCCAGAGAGGCCGATGCGATACCTTTCCCCAAGGAGGACACGACACCGCCGGTGACGAAAATATAACGCGTCATGCAGATTCCGTGATTTGTCTGGTTCGGTGAAGGAGGGAGATTGTCATCTCAAGATGGGACGCCAGACTACCAGAAAGGCGCCACCTTCTCAATTACATTCCCGCTCCACAACAATCCGCCAGCCACTGGCCGGGGCCTCTCCACAGTATTTGCCGGAAACCCACAAGTCGCCAGCTCCGACCACTTCTTCATGGCCGTCCACCACCTCAAGAAGCAGCGGTAGCCGGGCTCTTTCCCAGGGTGGAACATTTTTTTCCTGAAGCCAGTTCTTCAATAATTTCGACGGGCCGCCAGGGGCTGGGCGGATGCGTTCGCCCCCTGCCCTCGTAGATACCCTTATTTCCGGCGCCGGTGTTTTAGGCTTACCTGACGCCGCCAGCGTCAATCGCCATCCACCCCACGATAGCGCCTGATCCGGAACCAGGACAGGCTTTCCGGCAGGCAATTTCGTGAACTCGGGAACCAGGTACAGGCACCCCCGAAAACGTCGAATCACGAACCCCGTTCCCCGAAGCTCCGGCTCCCTGTCCGCCGGCGAGCTCAGAAAATCTTCCAGAACCTGCGGCCAGTCTGCAATGGCGGGGGGCTGATAACGAAAATACCTTGCCCACCAGCGCAGCAGGTTTTTCTGCTCCGCCAGAGACAGTGCACCGAGCGCACTCAAACAAAGCTCACCAGAAGGCCCGGCACATTGTTTAAAGTGGATTTCCGCCAGCTTTGCAGCCAACTCGTCCCCCTCTCGACACGAATGGGCGGTATGCCCCATACGACTGATCAGCGACGGCCAGCGTGACTTGAGGAGAGGAAAAATCGACGTACGGAGAAAGTTGCGATCAAAGCGCTCATCGATATTACTGGGATCTTCCATCCACTCGATACCGTGCTGAACTGCCCATCCGTGAAGCTCTGCGCGACTGAAATCAAGCAGTGGTCGATACAGCCGACCAGCACCCAGAGGGCGTGTCACCGGCATACCACCCAGCCCCGCCATGCCAGTCCCGCGCAACAACCGAAACAGCACTGTTTCAGCTTGATCATCACCATGATGGGCCATCAACAGTAACTCTCCCGGCGCCAGAATCTCCTCAAACACCTGGTAACGCGCATTCCGGGCGGCCTCCTCAATACCGCCACCGCTAGCGCCAATATCCGAAGATTCGCGACCGCTGACGGTGACACGGTGACTGTCGAGTGGCACACCAAGCTGCCGGCAAATCGATCGACAGAAACGCTCGGTTTGATCGGCGTTAGGCTGCAACTGATGGTTGATATGAACCGCAGAAATCTGGCCGCTATGGGCGTACAGCCAGGTGGCAACATGAAGAAGCAGAACGGAGTCCATGCCACCGCTGAGGGCAATGCGAAGGTGTGAATGATCAGGCAGGTGCCTGACCGGAGTACATAGCGCCTCCGGCCAGTCTCTTCCGGAGCCGGGGTTACCGGCCGGTGTCATATCGGGTCAACCGCTCGTAGCGGCGGGACACCAGTTCGTCGGCCGGCAGGCGACCGAGTTCGGCAATGCCCTTACTCAGGGTCTCACGCAGGGATTCTGCCATTTCTTCCAGGCTGCGATGCGCCCCGCCCAGCGGTTCTGTAATAACGTTGTCCGCCAGCCCAAGATCCTTCAGTCGGTCGGCGGTCACGCCCATCGCTTCTGCCGCCTGGGAAGCGTATTCCGCACTCTTCCACAGGATTGACGCACAGCCTTCGGGTGAAATGACTGCATAGGTGGAATACTGAAGCATATTCAACTGATCGCACACGCCGATGGCCAAAGCACCGCCAGAGCCACCCTCGCCTACCACCGTAGAAATAATCGGCGTCTTCAGGCGGGACATGACGGCCAGGTTGAAGGCGATCGCTTCACTCTGGCCACGCTCTTCGGCTCCGATACCTGGATAGGCACCCGGGGTATCAATAAAGGTCAGGATCGGCATGCGAAAACGCTCAGCCATCTCCATCAGCCGCAAAGCCTTACGGTACCCTTCCGGGCGCGGCATACCGAAATTCCGCTTTACCTTGTCGCGTACTTCCCGGCCTTTCTGGTGACCAATCACCATGACTGGCTTGCCATCCAGGCGGGCAGTGCCACCGACGATGGCCTGATCATCCGCATAGCGACGGTCACCGTGCAACTCGTCGAAGTCGTCAAAGATCATGTCAACGTAGTCGAGGGTATAGGGCCGGCGGGGATGACGAGCCAGGCGGGCTACGTCCCAGGGTTTGAGGTTCGAGAAGATGCTTTCAGTCAGGCTGACACTCTTCTTGCGCAGCCGGCTGATCTCATCGGTGATGTTGATATCGGTATCATTTCCCACCATGCGAAGCTCTTCAATCTTGGCTTCAAGGTCGGCAATCGGTTGTTCGAAATCCAGATAATTAGGGTTCATGATGTTCCATCATTTGCTTGCAAGGCGAGAATGTAAGTCGCCAAACCAGAATTTTGGACAAAGATAGCAGCGCCTGAGCATTGGCTAAAGCGGACCTTCGTATGAGTCCGCTTTCTGACAAAAACGTAATTATTCAACGTGTCCGCCATACCCGGGATGAACCTTGCCGGATAGTATCAATCATAGACCAGTTCTACCGACTGGTCGCCTACGAGGTATTTCAACTCCAATAACAGGTCGTCATCGGGCTGTACGCGCCACGATTCACCCAGTTCGATACGGGTACTGGCATTATCGCTACTGTATTCAATCCATACCGGGCTGCCCTCACAACGGAAGGGCCTGAGCGTGGAGTCCAGTTTATCCAGCAGGCCGTTCTGAAGCTGATCCGCGTGAATAGCGAGCTTGAGACCACGACTGAACTGTTGCCGGGCCGTACCAACATCCATCACCGAGCTGACGCGCATCTTCATCTGGCCAGAATAATCATCATGGCTGACCTGGCCTTCCACCACAATGACCTGGTCGGACTGAAGCAACTCCCGATTCTCGAAAAAAGCCTCTGAAAACAAAGTGGCCTCAATGCGGGCACTGCGATCATCCAGGGTGATAAACGCCATGGTCGACCCTGTACGGGTCTTCATGGAACGTTGCGCAACGACAAGGCCGGCAACACGCTGGGGCTGGCGAGCCGGTTTGAGATCAGCAATGGATGAACGCACGAACCGACGCACTTCTTTCTCATATTCATCGAACGGATGGCCCGTCAGGTAAAGGCCCAAGGTGTCTTTTTCCCCCTTGAGGCGCTCTTTCTTGGGCCATTCCCGCACATTCGCCACGTCGGAATAAGGATCGCCATCTTCCCCGCCCATCAGCATGTCGCCAAACATGTCGGTCATGCCCACGGACTCGTTGCGGGATTGCTGGCCGGCCTGCTGAATGGCCTTATCTATGCTGGCCATCAACTGGGCGCGCCCTGCCCCCAGCTTATCCATGGCACCGGAGCGGATCAGGGCCTCCATGGCCCTCTTGTTTACTTTTTTCAGATCCACCCGGCGGCAGAAATCGAAAATATCCTGGTAGGGCTCGCCGTCGGCGCGGCCGGCCTGAATACTGCCAATCGGTCCCTCACCAAGCCCCTTGATGGCGCCGAGACCGTACACAATGGCGCCGTCATCGTTGACGGTAAAAGTGTATTCAGAGCGGCTGACGTCGGGCACCAGCAGCTCCAACCCCATGCTGCGGCACTCCTCCACCAGCGTGACCACCTTGTCGGTGTTCTGCATATCCGCCGTGAGTACCGCGGCCATAAACTCAGCGGGATAATGAGCCTTCAGCCACAGGGTCTGGTAGGAAACCAGCGCGTAGGCCGCCGAGTGGGATTTGTTGAAGCCATAGCCAGCAAACTTTTCAACCAGGTCGAAAATGTTCTCCGCCAGGGTTTTGTTGATGTCATTGTTTTCACAGCCGTCGAGAAAGAACTGCTTCTGCTTGGCCATTTCCTCGGGCTTTTTCTTACCCATGGCCCGGCGCAGCATGTCGGCGTTACCAAGACTGTAGCCGGCCATCACCTGGGCAATCTGCATAACCTGTTCCTGATACAGGATAACGCCATAGGTGGGCTCGAGAACGGGCTTCAACCCCTCATACTGATAATCAGGATGCGGGAATGACATGGGCTGCCTGCCATGCTTCCGGTCGATGAAGTCATCCACCATGCCCGACTGCAGTGGCCCCGGACGGAACAAGGCGACCAGGGCGATCATATCCTCCAGGGAGTCCGGTTGCAGGCGGCGAATCAGGTCTTTCATGCCACGGGATTCAAGCTGAAACACCGCTGTGGTTTCCGCCTTCTTGAGCATGTCGAACGAAGGCACGTCGTCCAGCGGAATCTCGTTAATGTCCAGCGCCGGCTTGCCCTGTTTCTCCAGGCGCGGGTTAATCATCTTCAGGGCCCAGTCGATGATGGTCAGGGTCCGCAGCCCCAGGAAGTCAAACTTCACCAGGCCGGCGTCTTCCACATCGCCCTTGTCGAACTGGGTCACCAGGCTGCCGCCCTCGTCATCACAGTACAGCGGCGAGAAATCGGTAATCTTGGTGGGCGCAATCACCACGCCGCCGGCGTGCTTACCGGCGTTTCGACACACACCCTCGAGTTTCAGGGCCATTTCCCAGATTTCCTGGGCTTCCTCGTCATTTTCCAGGAACTCGACCAGTTGTGGTTCCTGCTCCAGGGCCTTCTCCAGGGTCATACCCGGCTCAAAGGGAATCATCTTGGAGAGTTTGTCCGCCAGCCCGTACGACTTGCCCTGAACCCGGGCAACGTCCCGCACAACCGCCTTGGCAGCCATGGTGCCGAAGGTAATGATCTGGGATACCGCCTCGCGGCCGTATTTTTCCGCCACGTAGGCGATAACACGATCACGGCCTTCCATGCAGAAATCGACGTCGAAGTCGGGCATCGAAACCCGTTCGGGGTTCAGGAAGCGCTCGAACAGCAGGTCGTATTCCAGAGGATCAAGATCGGTAATCAACTGGGCGTAGGCCACCAGGGAGCCAGCACCGGAACCCCGGCCAGGACCTACCGGCACGCCGTTATTCTTGGCCCACTTAATGAAGTCCATAACGATTAGGAAGTACCCCGGGAACCCCATCTGGATAATGATATCCAGCTCGAAGTTCAGGCGCTTATAGTAGGCCTCGCGCTTGGCATCGTATTCGGGGTCGTCCTTGCTGAGGGTTTTCGCCAGCCGCTCTTCCAGGCCTTCTTCCGACACCTTTCGGAAGTAGTCATCCATGGTCATGCCATCGGGAATGGGGTAGTTCGGCAGGAAATACTCCCCCATACGCACCGGGACCGAGCAGCGTCGGGCAATTTCCACCGTATTTTCGACTGCCTCGGGGATATCAGAGAACAGCTCAATCATTTCATCGGCGCTGCGCAGATACTGCTGGTCGCTGAAACGACGCTCCCGCCTGGGGTCGTCCAGGGTCCGGCTCTCGCCAATGCAGACCCTTGCCTCATGGGCTTCGAAATCCTCGGCATGGAGGAAGTGGACATCGTTTGTCGCCACCACCGGGCAGCCCAGCGCCTCCGCCAGCTCAACATTCAGGTGCAGGCAATCTTCATCCCCAGGACGCCCGGTGCGTTGCAACTCCAGGTAAAACGACCCCGGGTAAAGGTTCATCCAGTATTCGGCACGCTGTCTGGCAAGGTCCAGCTTGCCCGACATCAGCGCCTTGCCCACGTCCCCCAGTCGCGCTCCAGACAGGGCAATCAGCCCTTCGGTGCGGCTTTCCAGCCACTTTCGCTGGATAATTGGCTTACCGAAACGCTGCCCCTCTGTGTACCCCAGCGAGACCACTTCGGTCAGATTCAGGTAGCCATCGTTGTTACGGGCCAGCAGAGTGATGCGAAACGGGTTGTCGGGCTCGTCCGGGTTTTCGACCCACAGGTCTGCGCCGATAATGGGCTTCACCCCAGCACCCATGGCCGCCTTGTAGAAGCGCACCAGGGAGCACATATTGGACTGCTCCGTAAGCCCGACAGCGGGCATGCCCAGTTCTGCAACACGACCGATCAGGGGTTTCACGCGCACCAGGCCATCGACCATGGAATATTCGGAATGCACGCGGAGGTGGACAAAGGTCTGTGACATAGCGTCGGAAATTTCCTGCAGGTTAATGGCGGTTCGGGGCCAGGTCAGCGACCAATCAATTCTTTGATGTCTTCTTCAGTTTGCGGGCCGAAGCGGGCCTCGACGAGGTCTCCATCCGGATCCACAATAAACGTTGCGGGCAGGGCCACGGGTGTTTCCCAGCCAAATTGCGGCCCTGGATCCTCTGCCAGCATGCTGTACTCAATACCCATTCTTCGCCCCAGGTCGATCAGTTCCTGGCCACGAACATCATCAAAATTCACACCGAGGACAACCACGGCACTGGCGGTGTCGATACTGTTCAGCTCCGGAATTTCCTCCAGGCAGGGTTTGCACCACTCGGCCCAATAATTGACCAGCACCCAGTGGCCCCTCAGGCTCTCCCACTGCAGTACGGTTCCGTCCGACTTTTCAAACTCGTGGTTCTGGCAGCCTGCCAGCGGCAACAAGGCCAATAGTATACCGATCCCGCACAACCTGGTGGAATAACGCACCAGTGCAGAGTACTTTGCAGGATATCGCGCAGGGTATTGCAAAGGGTGGCCTCCTGTTAGACTACGGCGCTCAGACAAACTTGCGGTTAACCTGACCTGGGAAGAGGGAGAACCATGACAGAACCAACCCGAATTTTCCACAATCCGCGCTGTTCAAAATCCCGGCAAACCCTTGAACTCCTTCGCGAACAAGGTGTTGAACCGGACATTATACGTTACCTGGAAACGCCACCGACAGAGCAAATCCTGGAACAGATCCTTGCAGCCCTGGACATCACTCCCAGAGAGCTGATGAGAACAGGGGAAAAGGAATACAAGGAACAGGGCCTGGACGACCCCGAGCTTGGCCGTGAGACGCTGATCAAAGCGATGGTCGACACTCCGAAGCTGATTGAGCGCCCCATCGTAATCAGGGGTAACAAGGTAGCCCTGGGCCGACCGCCCGAAAATGTCCTGAATATTCTCTAACCGGAGATCTCCAATGGCGACCACCTCGCCCTATATCCTGGTGCTGTATTACAGCCGCACTGGGCAAACGGCCGAATTGGCCGCCCAGATTGCCCGGGGCGTATCCCGGGTGCAGGGTATGGATGCCAGAATTCGCACCGTGCCCAGCGTGTCGCCGGACACCGAGGCGTCCCTGCCTGCGGTACCGGACGACGGCGCGCCCTATGCCAGCAAGGATGATCTTGCGAACTGTGCGGGCCTGGCCATCGGCAGCCCGACCCGGTTCGGCAACATGGCAGCACCGCTGAAGTATTTCCTCGACAGCACCGGCGACCTGTGGCTGAACGGAACCCTCAACGGAAAGCCCGCCGGCGCGTTTACGTCCACTGGCAGCCTGCATGGCGGTCAGGAGAGCACCCTGCTGACGATGATGGTGCCACTGCTGCATCATGGAATGGTGCTGTGCGGTGTGCCCTATTCGGAAAGCGCGCTCAACGAGACCTCCGCCGGGGGTACGCCCTACGGCCCTTCCCACTGGGCTGGCACCGGAGAGCCACAGTCCGTGAACGACCACGAAAAAGCCATATGCCAGACATTTGGCGAGCGCCTTGCGCGGCTTGCCATGAAATTGCGCTAACCCCGGCGCCACTTAACGACAACGGATCACCGAATGCTTCACAACCCCAAAGCCCGAATAACCGCCCGACTGACCATACTGCTTTATCTGGCCACACTGGCGGCCCTGCTTGTCAGCACCTTTTACCCCGTGCAGGTCGAGGGCGTTTCCGTCACGCTGATGCTCAGCGTAAAGCTGGTCCCGCTGCTGGCGTTTGCCGTACCAGTGTTCCGGGGCCACAACCGTGGTTACATCTGGCTCAGTTTCGTGGTGATTTTCTATTTTACCCAGTACGTCGTATCGTCCTGGCTCAGCGAAGGCGCTATCACCCCTCTGATCATCGCAGTGCTGACCTTCCTGCTGTTTACTGTGGCCATGGTCCACCTTAAGGTGAACCGTCCGCAGCCCGTTACCGAAACCTGACAGGGAACGCATCATGGCCGACAGCACTCATCCACCCGCGCCACATAGAAGTACCTTGACCCTGAGGGATATCTGCACGGCGCTGGTCACCGGTGGTGAGATTACCCAGGAGGATGCCGAACGGGTTCTCTCGGCCAATATTGGTATCCAGACAGGGGGCAGCGGGCCCGCTAGCCAGCGCCATCCACTGGAACTGGTCGCCAAGGCCGGGTTGGAGAGCCAGAAAACCGGCCGCACCCTGGATCTGGACAGACTGACCCAGTGGCTCGCGGAGTGGGCGGAACAGCCCTACTACCACATCGACCCCCTGAAGATAGATACACCCGCGATTGCCCGGGTGATGTCCTATGCCTTTGCCCAGCGACACGGCATTCTCGCGGTTGAAATAGGTGAGGATGAAGTTCTCATCGCCAGCACCGAACCCTTCAAGAATGACTGGGAAGGCAACCTGCGCCAGGCGGTGAGAAAAGACATCCGCCGCGTGGTCGCCAACCCCGAGGATATCCGCCGTTACACCGTTGAGTTCTATCAACTGGCGAGCTCCGTCAGCAAGGCAGGCGGCAACAACGCAGCCAACCCCGCCGGTACCCAGAATTTCGAGCAACTGCTGGACCTCGGGGCCAGCGAACACCCGGATGCCAACGACCAGCACGTGGTCAAGATTGTTGACTGGCTGCTGCAGTACGCCTTCGACCAACGCGCATCGGATATCCACATAGAACCACGGCGCAATGTCACCCAGGTGCGCTTTCGCATCGATGGGGTGCTGCACAACGTCTACGAATTCCCGGACCAGGTCGGCGTGGCCGTGACCAGCCGCCTGAAGATTCTCGGCAGGCTGAACGTGGCGGAAAAGCGCCGCCCCCAGGACGGCCGCATAAAAACCCGAAAGCCGGACAACAGCGAAGTGGAGTTGCGGCTGGCCACCATGCCAACCGCGTTTGGCGAGAAAATGGTGTTGCGGATATTTGATCCGGAAGTGCTGTTAAAGTCCTACGAACAACTGGGGTTTTCCAAGGAAGACCGGGAACGCTGGCAGGCTATTACCGATCACCCCCACGGCATTGTTCTGGTCACCGGCCCTACCGGCTCTGGCAAGACCACCACCCTGTACTCAACCCTCAAGCAACTGGCCACTCCCGAGGTGAACATCTGCACCATCGAGGACCCGATTGAGATGGTGGAGCCGGCCTTCAACCAGATGCAGGTTCAGACCAACATCGAACTGACGTTTGCCTCGGGCGTGCGGGCGCTGCTGCGACAGGATCCGGACATCATCATGATTGGTGAGATCCGTGACCTGGCAACTGCAGAAATGGCGGTTCAGGCGGCTCTGACCGGGCACCTTGTGCTGTCCACCCTGCACACCAACGATGCCCCCAGCGCCATCACCCGCTTGATGGAACTGGGCATCCCCCCCTACCTGATTCGTGCCACGGTGCTGGGCGTAATGGCACAACGGCTAACCAGAACCCTGTGCCCCCACTGCAAGGCGCCAGGGCCGGTGGACGCGCAGGCCTGGCAAAGCCTGACCCGACCCTGGAAAGCCACCATGCCCAAGCAGGTCTACCACCCGGTTGGCTGCCTGGAGTGCCGAAACACCGGTTACTATGGTCGGGCCGGCGTGTATGAAATCATGCAACTGTCCGGCAACCTGATCCGGCAGATTACCGAGCAGTGCGAACTGGACCAACTGAGAGTGGATGCGTACAAGGATGGCATGAAATCCCTGCGGCTTAGCGGCGCGCAGAAAGTGGCCGCCGGCTCCACCACGGTCGAGGAAATCCTGCGGGTAACCCCCGAAAGCCAGCGTTGATGCGCTCCCGGTTATCATGCCAGACATGGTTGAGCGCTACTGGGGAAACGCTCCGCACTGGGTGAGCAACTGCTGCCAACGCTCTTTATGGGCCGTAATGGCGCGGGCCAGTTGTCCCCAGACACTGTCGGTATTGCCCGTTTCCAGATAGAGCCGATACCAATCGCGGAACGCAGACGGCATGGTCTCTGACTGCTGGGCGGCGAGCGTATCCAGCGGTTTGATCAGCGCCTCCCTCGCCTGCTCAATGCGGCCGAGATAGTCCTCAATATCATCGCCGTAACCGTCGGTATAGATATCCACGAGCTCGTCGGGCGGCGCTTCAGGCTCCGACCCCGAGCAAAGTGGTGCCCCTTCCACTCTCCTGGTCAACAGAGCCGTTGCGTCCTCAAGCCGCGCTGTGATCAGCCGAGCGCTGTTTAATAGCTGACCCGCACGATGTTCTGCCTGCCAGAGTTGATGCACACCACCCACATAATCCAACGGCTCATCTGTGTTGCCGTCCAGCAGGCCTCTGACCGTCTGGTTGACTCGCTTTACGCCCGAAGACAACTCCGCCAGAACCTTGTCATCGCCGCTCCCGAGATAATATCCCTGCGACAGGGTAAACAGACGCTCAATCTCTTCCACCCCCCAGGTGGCGTTCCATATCGCAATGGGGAGCGACTCGGTTTTATGGGCGATGGCCTCTTCCAGTTCTTCCTGTATATCCTCGCCATCGGTCTCCGAAATACAGGTCTCAGCGGCACGGATAAACCGTGTTTCATAACGCAATCGATTCAACGGTTGCATTACCCGCCCCATGATCGAATTCCTTTCGCCGACCACGTATTGCAACTCACACCCGTAAAGAGACAGGAAATCGAGCATTCCCATGTCCAGATCCGGCATGTCGAGAACGCGCTCCCGTCGGTGCGGGATCTGGGGAACAGGGGCTATATCGGAGAGTTCGGGGCGCAGTTCCAGAGCATCGGCTACGCTCACAACGTACCCATCCATCATATCTGGAACACCGGAATCCGGCGCGCAGCCGGCAAGATATAGGCACACCAAAGGCATTATCAGGCATCGAACGTCAGGCACCATGGAGGGTCAACCCTGCTGCAGAAACCTGTCGACCCCTGCAAAGTCCGTAGCCACCGCCCGCTTCGTGTCCGGCAGATCTCCCTCACGCACAAGCCAGACCGTGCGCATGCCAGCGTCCTCAGCGGCCTTCAGTTCGGCCTCAACATCGGAGAGGAACAGCACCGTTCTGGGTTCGACACCCAATTCGTCGATGATGTTGCTGTAGGAAGTTGATTCCTTCTTACCGCCGATACGGGTATCAAAGTAACCGGAAAAGAATGGCGTTAAATCCCCGGCTTCGCTGAAACCGAAAATCAGCTTCTGTGCCTTCACAGAACCGGAAGAATATACGAACAGCCGCAAACCTCGATCATGCCAGCGCTGCAGATACTCGGCGGCATCGTCGTAGATGTGCCCCCGGAAAGCACCCTGCTGGTAACCCTGCTCCCAGAGCATTCCCTGCAAGGCCTTCAACGGTGTTTCCTTGCGATCTTCCCGAATCCAGGTATCCAGCACCTCAACAAGCCCGTCGATATCCTCCCTGGCGACACCTGATGTGTGGGCAACGGCATACAACTGCTCACGGATTTCCGTGCTGTCCGCCGCACCTTCCCGTACAAACTCGGCCATATGCTTCGCCGAGTAGGGAAACAAAACCTCATGCACAAAGGAGATCGAACTGGTGGTTCCCTCGATATCCGTCAGGATCACGCGGATCATCCAGCCACTCCCGCCAGGCGCTCATAGCGCGGCAGCCGGCTGGCGATGTCTTCACCAGTGAAGTCTGCCACCCAGCCTTCCGGGTTGGTAAACAGACGGATGCAGGCAAACGCAGGCTCCGGCCCCATATCAAACCAGTGGCGTGTGCCATCCGGCACGCTGATAAGGTCATTTTTCTGGCACAGAACAGCGTACACCTGGTCACCAAAATGCAGGTAAAACAGACCCTGCCCGCGAACAAAGAAACGCACCTCGTCTTCGCTGTGCACATGCTCATCCAGAAATTTCTGGCGGAAGGCCTCTTTCTGGGGGTTGTCCGGGTTCAGGCTGATGACATCCGCTGCCTGGAAGCCACATTCCTCCTTCAGCGCCTGGATCTCACCGGAATAGGCCTCAAGAATGTCATCAGATGACGCGTCTGCAGGCAGATCCCGGGTAGCCCATTGCTCAAAACGAACGCCGTGCTCTGCCAACAGGTTAGCGATTTTGCCCGCGTCTTCGGTCACGATGCGGGGGGATTCGGGCACACTCTGGTCAAAAATACTCAAGGTTGTCATCGGCGGACCCTCATGGTTTCAAGCTCACATTCGAAAAGGAATTCAAAGGCTTCGACGTGGCGCAGGCAGTCTGACATGGTCCTGCCCCAGGTATAAAGGCCGTGCCCACGAATCAGGTAACCCGGTTGTTCAGGATGCTGACGAAACCAATCTCTGGTTTGGTCCGCCAGCGCCGGAATATCCTGAGTATTGTCGAACACCGGCACGGTCAGTTGCGACTCGTGGGTATCAACCCCGGAAAACGCTTTCTGTAACTCGTACCCCTGTAACTTCAGCGGTTCTCCGGCGGGCAGCAGCCGGCTCAACACCGTTGCCTTGACAGAGTGGGTATGCAACACCGCACCAACGTCCGGAAAGGTCTGGTAAAGAACCGTATGCAAACGTGTTTCCGCCGACGATCGTGCATTGCTCTGGATGGGGTTACCAGAAAGGTCCACCACCATGACATCACCCGCCACCAGCTGGCCTTTGTGTCGGCCGGACACCGTGACGGCGATATGCTCATCATCGATCCGCGCCGAATAGTTGCTGCTGGTAGCCGGCGACCAGCCCTGGCCGTAGAGAAACCGGCCGGCATCAATGATGGACTGCGCGGCAATGGCGTAGCGGGTTACGTCAAACAAAAATCACCTCGGAACAGACACGCCGGATCAGCGCTTGATGATTACCATTATAAGGATGAGCGTGCCGCCCGCAAAGGCCGACGAACGCTCACCGGTCGGCTTGGAAAGCCATGGATCATACCGTGGCTTTCAGCGGAAGGCTGCGCTGGCGCTTCCCGCTCAGGGCAAATAACGCGTTACCCAAAGCGGGTATCACCGGAGGTACACCGGGCTCCCCCACACCGGTGGGCGATTCATCGCTATCAATGATATCCACCACCACCTCGGGCCGCTGATCATGACGCATGAGCGGGTAATCGTGAAAATTACTTTGCTGGACCTGTCCGCCTTCCAGGGTAATGTTGCCGTAGAGCGCTGCCGTGAGGCCAAAGATAATACCGCCCTCGATCTGGTCGCGAACAATGTCCGGATTGACCACCTGGCCGCAATCCACAGCACAGCACACCCTGTGCACCCGGATTTCCCCGAACTCAACGCTGGCCTCAACCACCTGGGCCACGTAGGTGCCAAAACTGCGGAACAGGGCAACGCCACGGGCCCGCCCTTCGGGTGCGGCGCTATCCCATTGGGCAAGTTGGGCAACCCTGTCCAGCACGCCCAGGTGTCTAGGTTCGTGATCAATCAATGAGCGCCGGAACCGGTACGGGTCCTGGCCTTGCTCATGAGCCAGCTCATCCATAAAGGTTTCAACAGCAAAGCCGTTGTGAGAGAAACCCACAGACCGCCACCAGGACACCGGCACCCCCGGATCTGTGTGGGTATGGCGTATGTCGATATTCGGCACCCGATACGGATATTCTATGGCACCTTCGATGGCGGAATGATCCTTCGGAGTCGCGACACCCTCGGCGAGCAGCCCAACGCGCCCCAGAGTGCCGTACAGGAATTTCGGAGCCCAGGGGTACTGGGCTGGTGCCGCATTTCGTACGTACCAGTCCAGTATCTGCGGGCCAACAATCTGATGGTGCCAGCCAGTGACGTTATCGCCGCTGACACTGGCCCGCATCCGGTGCAGCATGGCCGGACGATAAACATCGTGACGGGTATCTTCTTCCCGAGACCAGATCAGCTTGACCGGTTTGCGTACCCGGTAGGCGACAGACGCCGCTTCCTCGATGTAATCATTGGTCAGCCGGCGCCCAAAGCCACCGCCTAGGAAGGTGGTATGGATGGTCACCTCATCGGGCGAGAGATCCGTCACCCTCGCAGCCGCGATCCGACCAAGATCGGGTGCCTGGGTCGGTGCCCAGACTTCAATGGCGCCGTCCCGATACCACGCCGTGGCATTCATCGGTTCCAACGTCGCATGGGCAAGGTAAGGCTGCTCATAACTGGCCTCCACCACGCGCTCCGCACCTTGTTGTGCGTCGTCATAATCACCTTCGCTGCGCTCGCTTTCCCCCGGGTCTTCATCGGCGGCTTTGTGGTACGAGGAGAACACCTGTTCGGAGGACACATCCAACGCGCCGTCGTTGTCCCATTCGATCGTCAGGGCGTCCTGGGCCTTACGGGCCCGCCAGTATTTATCTGCCACAACTGCCACGCCACGCTCGATCTCGAACACATCCAGAACGCCCGGCAACCGGCGAGCGGCGGTATCATCGTATGATTTTACCCGGGCGCCATAGCGCGCAGGGCGGGACACCACCGCGTAAACCATGCCCTCAAGTTCGACATCAATGCCGTAGATTGGCGCGCCTGTGGACTTGGCTTCGGCATCCAGGCGTCCCCGTTGCTTGCCTATGTACTTCCACTCCTCACGGGGTTTGAGTGACGGAGCCTCCGGCACCGGCTGCTTCGCCGCCAGTTCTACCAGCCGACCGTAAGCCAGGCTGTCGCGCCCGTTCGGATGGATGACCCTGCCTTCGACCGCCCGGCACTCAGCGGGGCTGACTTCCCAGACATTGGCTGCGGCAGCAACCAGCATCATACGGGCAGAGGCTCCCGCCACCCGTAACGGCTGCCAACTGGTCGCCAGACTGGTGCTGCCGCCGGTCAATTGCAGGTTGTAGAGGGGATTACGGTATTCCGGGGCCGCAGGGGCAAATCGCGGTTTGATGGAGGCTGGCGCCACCCCGAGCTCTTCCGCAATGAGGGTGGTCAGGCCAGTGTAAGTTCCCTGCCCCATCTCAACACGCGCCAAGGTGAAGTAGACCTGATCATCGGTCGTCAGCTCCAGCCAGGCATCCGGTTTCCAGCTACCATCCTGCTCATCATAACCATTCTGGATGCCAGCGCAGCCCGGAAGCGACAGGGACAAGACCAGCCCGCCGGAGGAGCCGGCGGTTACCTTCAGGAAATCGCGTCGATTCATGGACATATTACGCTTCCCCCCGATCAGGTCGGGCAGCGTCGTCAACAACCACAGACTCAACCGCCGCGATGATGCGGGAATAGGTACCGCAACGGCAAAGGTTTCCGCTCAAGGCCGCGACGATATCATCGTGAGAGGGAGCGTCGTTGTGCTGCAAAAGGTGGGCGGCGCTCATGATCTGGCCGGACTGGCAGTAACCGCATTGGGGCACGCCATGTTCGACCCATGCCTTTTGCAAAGGATGCAGGTTTCCATCTTGCGACAGACCTTCGATGGTCGTCACATCCCCACCGTCGGCCAATTCTACCGGGGTGGAACAGGAACGCACCGGATGCCCGTTCAGGTGCACGGTACAGGCGCCGCAGAGCCCCATGCCGCATCCAAATTTGGTACCTTTCAGTCCGAG
This sequence comes from Marinobacter sp. Hex_13, assembly GCF_001566815.1. Taxonomy (NCBI): domain Bacteria; kingdom Pseudomonadati; phylum Pseudomonadota; class Gammaproteobacteria; order Pseudomonadales; family Marinobacteraceae; genus Marinobacter; species Marinobacter sp. Hex_13. Next base: position 10,187 of record NZ_LSMM01000012.1, on the reverse strand, counting down.
TTCATCGCGGATCACCCACAACAGCGGAGTATCGCTGTCTATGTCGAGCATCCGTTCCCGGCCATTAACGGTAAGGCTCACGGCCATGGTTGTTCTCTCCCCTGCTGCCCAGAGCACTGGCCCCGGCTGAGTTTTATTATTATGAACGCTGAGCGTTCTTATTTGATGACGTCGTTGCCGTCCTTATCCGTCCAGATCTTCCGTTCGCCGGTTTCCATTTTACCCTGGGAGTCCCAGACCTCGCGGTCGGTTGTTGCCTCTTCCACCTTGCCGTTGTCATTCCACATAACCCGGTCTTTACATCCGGCCAGTGCCGCTACCACGAAAAGTACCAACATCAGTTGCTTCACACTTACCTCCAGACCGATCTTATCGGCGTTGGGTGAATAGTCAGGATCCGTGAATCTCACGGTTACGCTGTTTGTCGCGGTCGCCCTTGCGGACCATGACATAGACGGCGCCGGTGCCGCCATGGCGCTTCTGGGCCGAATGAAACGCCAGCACATCTTCCAACTCTGGCAGCCATTTGGCCAGATGGCTCTTGAGCTGGGCGATACCGTCGGGGTTACGCTCTCCCTTGCCGTGGAGAATAATGACGGATCGAAGTCCATAGCGCACGCAATCATTAATGAAGCCGAATACATCCCGACGCGCTTCTTCAACGGTCATCCGGTGCAGGTCCAGGCGCGCTTCGATCGGGTATTGCCCAAGACGGAGCTTACGGAATACGCCATGCTGAACTCCGGGCCGTTGCCAACAGAGAACATCGTGCGCTGTCAGAGGCTCAACCATATCCGCCGTCAGTGGATTGCAGTCTCTGTGCGGCTGATCTATGGCGGACCGCTGACGCTCAAGGTGCCCTGGGGTCAGATCCTTTGGGGCTTTAACATCGGCTTTGTTCGGCTTCCGGATACGGCGGACATCCTTCATTTCCTCCAGGAAGCTCAGGCGCTCATCTTTGGTTGTCATGGCGATATCATTTACGGTCGAAGTTGCATGGACTTTACCACCCGGCTCACCCATCATAAAGGAGGCCCCTCGCCCTACCCACTGCCGGGCCGGGGCTGGCCCGCGCTCAGACAACCATCGTAGGGCCGGTAGATAGACCGTTGGTCTACACTTCAGGCTCATAAGCACGACAACGGACCGCGATTATGACTGCCGCATCGCAAGACAGTGCACGCCCCCAGAATACCCGTGCCATCATGGCATTTCTGCGGGAGCATTCGCCTTTTTCAAACATGGACGATGCACATCTGGCCCATTATGCCGAGCATGCCTCGCTGAGATTCTACGCCGATGGCGATGTAGTGCTGTCACCGGACGACGGCCCGGTGCAACGGTTCTACGTGGTCAAACAGGGCCGTATTCGCGGCGAACGGGAGCGAGACAGGGACGGAGAAACCGAAACCACCTTTGAAATCAGCCAGGGCGAATGTTTTCCATTGGCCGCGCTGATTGGAGAACGCCCCACCCGCACACTGCATCGCGCCTCCGGAGACACCTTCTGTCTGAGCATTGAACACGACACCTTTGTCATGCTGTTCTCGCAGAGTGATCCCTTTCGTGATTTCTGCCTTCGCGGCGTCAGCAGCCTGCTTGATCAGGTGAATCAGCGCATACAGACCGGCGCCATGGCTTCCATTGGTTCCAGTAACTCGCTGGACACCCCGCTGGAACGTTACGCTATTCGCAACCCCATCGTCTGCTCGCCGGACCTCCCGGTCCGAAAAGCGGTTGCGCGCATGCACGAAAACAGTGTCGGGAGCATCGTGATCACCGATGACGAACGGCATCCTACGGGTATATTCACCCTCAGGGACCTGCGCACCATGGTGGCAGAGGAGAAGGGCCCTCTGGACACGCCTATCGGCCAGGTCATGACCCGGAACCCCTGCTGCCTCACAGCCAACGCAGATGCTTTTGAAGCCGCCATGCTGATGGCAGAGCATCACTTTGCTCACATTTGCGTGGTGGATGACGAGCACCGACTGATTGGCATGGTATCCGAGCGTGATCTGTTCTCGCTTCAGCGGGTCGATCTGGTCAACCTTGCCAGGACCATTGGCACTGCCAGTCATCTCCGCACCTTGGTCAGCCTCCGTAAGGATGTGTCCCGGCTGGTGGACGCGATGCTCGCTCACGGGGCCGATTCCGGTCAGGTGGTAAAAATCATTACCACCTTGAACGATGTCACTGTAAGACGGGTCCTGGAACTGAACATCAAGAAGAACGACCCCGGCATCCCTTTCACCTGGCTGACATTCGGAAGCGAAGGTCGGCAGGAACAAACCCTGTTAACGGATCAGGACAACGGCATCCTGTTCCAGACACCGGAGGGGATGACCGAGGAACAGGTCAGGGAAAAACTGCTGCCCTTCGCGGAAACCGTCAACAAGGAGTTGGCGGAATGCGGCTTTACCCTGTGCAAGGGTAATATCATGGCCAGCAATCCCAAACTGTGCCTTAGCGGCAGGGAGTGGGATGACTGGTTTGCCCGTTTCATTGACGCCTCAACCCCGCAGAATCTGGTGTATTCGTCCATTTTTCTCGACATGCGGGCGGTATTCGGGCCAATGGAACCACTGGAACGATTGCTGGATAAAGTGCTTACGCGCATACGCAAGAACGACCTGTTCCAGAAGATGCTGGCGGGCAACGCCATTACCCGCAAACCTCCCCTGACCATGTTCCGCAACTTCCGTTATGCCCCGGATGGCAAGAAAAACACACTTGATCTGAAGCGCCAGGGGCTTGCTCCTTTCGTGGAAGCCGTTCGGGTATTTGCCCTCGCCAATAGCGTCGGCTCGGCCAACACATTGGAGCGCATGCAACAGCTCGCCATAAAAGGTGTCTTTGACACCAAAGACGCCAACGCATGGCAGGAGGCCTACAGCCTGATCCAGGCTATCCGGATGAGGGCACACCAGGAAATGCTGGACCGGGGCGAGCCCCTGTCCAATTATATAAACCCGGATGACCTTAACCCGCTGGACCGCCGGATTCTTCGCGAATCCTTCCGCCAGGCACAACGCCTGCAACAGAAACTGGAAATCACCTACCAACTCTGAAAACCGGGTCAACAGTTATGCTGGAGCAGATCAAAGACTGGATCGAACGGCGCAGGGCCGGCAGCACCGGTGGTCACGACCGAGAACACTTGCCAACGCCAAAAACCGCCGGAGACCAGCGCCTGTCAGACTGCCGGCTGATCGTACTTGATCTGGAAACGACCGGCCTCAACCCGGCAAAAGACAATGTCATCGCCATTGGCGCGGTGGCTATCCGGCACAACGCCATTGACCTGGGTGACCAGTTTGATCTGATCCTGCGTCGCCCGGAGCTGGACATCAGCGAGACGGTACTCATCCACGGCATTGGGCCGGAAGCCCTGACTCAGGGACATGAGACTGAAGACGCACTGCTCCATCTGCTGGAATGGATGAATGGCGACCCTATCCTTGCCTACCATTCCGCCTTTGACCAGAAATTCCTTGAAAAGGCTCTCAAGCAAACATTGGGCTACACCCAGCCCCACACCTGGCTCGATGTCGCCGAGATGCTTCCCGCCTACTTCCCCAATTCCAAAACCGGGGGCAAAGGACTGGACAACTGGGCCGATTTTTTCGACCTGGAAGTCAGCGCCCGCCACCATGCCGCTGCCGACGCCATGGTGACGGCTGAGTTAACCCTCGCAGTTATCAATAAGGCACAAAAAAGCGGTGTCACCAGCCTGCGTGACTTCAATGGCAAACTGAAGTACTACCGACAACTGAAGAATATCCATCGACAAGGCTAGAGCCCCGGAACTGTGTCGCGTTTGCAGACCTTTTGGCCCTCAAATAACTGAGAATTAGACCTTTTGCCAATATCTATCTATCGCTTGACGGGTAAAGTCGAATAGGACATCACGTCGGAGAAGAACTATATGAATAATAATTTCTCTACAACCAACACTTCACAGAAAACCCACCCAACCTCCACAACAACAATACAGGAGTGATCCTATGTCAGGTCATGACTACGATGCTGTGAACTACTGGAAGGCGAACCTACGCCTTATATTCGGGAGCCTTATTGTCTGGGCCCTCGTGTCTTATGGGTTTGCGATACTGCTTCGCCCCATGCTCGCCGGAATCCCCATTGGCGGAACCGACCTCGGCTTCTGGTTCGCCCAACAGGGTTCGATTCTTACTTTCATCGCGTTGATCTTCCATTACGCCTGGCGGATGAACAAGCTCGATGAAAAATTCGACGTGCATGAGGAGTAAGTTCGAATGAGTCAATTTGCCATTAACCTATTATTTGTGGGCGGCTCATTCGCCCTCTATATCGGTATCGCCATCTGGGCGAAGGCCGGTAGTACGAGTGATTTCTACGTTGCCGGCGGCGGCGTTCACCCGATCACCAACGGTGCGGCGATCGGTGCTGACTGGATGTCCGCAGCATCCTTTATCTCCATGGCGGGCCTGATTGCCGCTGGTGGTTATGCAAACTCGACGTTCCTGATGGGCTGGACAGGCGGCTACGTTCTGCTGGCCATGCTTCTGGCGCCTTACCTGCGTAAGTTTGGTAAGTTTACGGTTCCCGAGTTCATTGGTGACCGCTTCTACAGCAAAAATGCTCGCTTGGTGGCAGTTATCTGTCTGATCGTAGCTTCTGTAACCTACGTCATCGGCCAGATGGCGGGTGCCGGCGTAGCCTTCTCCCGCTTCCTTGAAGTCGAATCAACCATGGGTCTGATCATTGCGGCTGTGGTGGTATTTGTCTACGCCGTACTCGGCGGCATGAAGGGCATCACCTATACGCAGGTGGCTCAATACTGCGTACTGATCGTCGCCTATACCATCCCTGCGGTCTTCATCTCCCTACAGTTGACCGGTAACGCCCTGCCCCCGCTGGGTCTGTTCTCGACTCACGTGGATTCTGGCATGCCGATCCTGGACAAGCTGAACCAGGTCATCACGGATCTCGGCTTCAACGAGTACACCGCTGATGTGGACAACAAACTGAACATGGTTCTGTTTACCCTGTCCCTGATGATCGGTACCGCTGGTCTGCCTCACGTCATTATCCGGTTCTTCACTGTGCCAAAAGTAGCGGATGCTCGCTGGTCTGCAGGCTGGGCGCTTGTTTTCATCGCCCTGCTCTACCTCACAGCACCGGCTGTTGCTTCCATGGCTCGCTTGAACCTGATGACCACCATCTACCCGGAAGGCACCCAAGCAGAGCCGATCCAGTATGATGAGCGTCCAAACTGGATCAAGGACTGGGAAGTCACTGGGCTGATCCAGTTCGAGGACAAAAACCAAGACGGCCGTATTCAGCTGTACAACGACTCACCTGAGTTTGAAAGCACAGCTCAGTCCCGTGGCTGGGAAGGAAACGAGCTGGTCGTTAACCGGGACATCCTGGTACTGGCCAACCCGGAAATCGCCAACCTGCCAGGATGGGTTATCGGCCTGATTGCCGCTGGTGGTCTGGCGGCAGCCCTGTCGACGGCAGCCGGTCTGTTGCTGGCAATATCGTCGGCAGTCAGTCACGACCTGATCAAAGGCTCGATAAATCCCAACATCACGGAGAAAGGCGAGCTGCTCGCAGCCCGAATATCGATGGCAGTCGCAATCTGTGTTGCCACCTATCTGGGTGCAAACCCACCGGGCTTCGCGGCACAAGTTGTTGCACTAGCCTTCGGCATCGCAGCAGCGTCCCTGTTCCCGGCACTGATGATGGGTATTTTCTCCAAGCGGGTTAACAATGTCGGTGCAATCGCCGGTATGCTGACCGGTCTGGGCTTCACCCTGGCGTACATCTTTGTGTACAAGGGCTGGCTGTTCATTCCGGGTACCAACAACCTGGCAGACACCCCAGAAAACTGGGTACTGGGCATTTCGCCCCTGTCTATCGGTGCAGTTGGTGCTGTCGTTAACTTTGCGGTAGCCTTCATTGTGTCCAACGCAACTGAAGAACCGCCCGTTGAGATTCAGGAACTGGTTGAAAGCGTCCGCTACCCACGTGGTGCGAGTCAGGCTCACGACCACTAAGCAACGAATCAGCCTAATTCACTGAATGAATTAGAAGGTTGATGACGAACGGGCTTCCTCTGTGAGGGAGCCCGTTCTTTTTTAAGGAAACCCGTTTTATGTTCTGGACGTTTGTCGCTACCGTTGTTTGCGGCCTGGGAGCCGCAGGTATTGCGCTCGGAATTCGGGCGATTACCCGAAACCTCGCTCCGAAGTGGATCATTCCAGTCTTTGCCGGGGCTGGTATGCTCGGGTACCTCATCTACACCGAATACACCTGGTTTGAACAGAAACAGTCCCTGATGCCCGAAGAGGCTGTCATCGTGGACACAGAGAGCAACGGCATTCTCTGGCGCCCGTGGACGTTTTTCTTCCCTTACGTCAATGCTTTCTCGACAGTCGATACCAAAAGCATCAGCGAAACCCCGTCAAACCCGGACGTTTTGCGCTTCACCCTGTATCGCTTTGAGCAGAAAATGGTCGATGCTGTTTCTCATCGGATTCATATTCTTAACTGCAATACCCGCGAACTTGTACCACTGGGTTCAGACGGCGCCCCACGGCTTGATAACATGAAAAAACTGGACCCGCATGACAAACTGTTGATGACCGTTTGCGGCGAATGACGATACCCCAAACCGCTCCCGAGAACCCCGGGTAGAATAAAAAGAGCGAACTATGATTAGTGCCTGGTTGCTGGTCTTAATTTCCATCACCTACATTTCGATTCTTTTTGTTATTGCCTGGGCCGGCGACAAGCATCCTGGTCTCTACCGTCGCCGACTGGCACGTACCCATATCTATGCTCTGTCACTGGCGGTCTACTTCACCTCCTGGACGTTTTACGGTGCCGTAGGCCGAGCCACTCAGGAGGGGCTCGGCTTTTTGCCAATCTATCTCGGCCCGTTACTCGTTTTTGTCTTTGGCGCTCCCCTGTTGCGCCGTATCATCTTCATCAGCAAGCGCAACAACACCACCTCGATTGCGGACTTCATAGCATCCCGTTATGGCAAATCCCAGTCACTCGCCGCCATGGTGGCAATCTTCGCGCTGATCGGCAGTGTTCCTTACATCGCCCTGCAGCTTAAAGCCATCTCCATGGGCTTTAGCGTGCTCTCGGACACTGGCGTGGAACCCAATGAACTCAGTACCGCTGCATGGAACGATTCGGCCTGGTATATCACGCTGGTACTCGCAGTATTTACCGTCCTGTTCGGTACCCGACACCTCGAGTCAACCGAGCACCACCGGGGCATGATACAGGCAGTGGCCTTTGAGTCGTTGATAAAGCTCGTGGCCTTCGTGGCCGTTGGCCTGTTCGTTATCTATGGTCTTTATGGCGGCTTCGGTGATCTCTGGGGCAATGTCCGCAGCGCCGGGCTCGTCGGCACACTGACCACCGACAGCGTAGAGGCTCCGGCTTTTATTACCCAAACGCTGGTGGCCATGCTGGCAATCATCTGCCTACCCCGACAGTTCCATGTCATGGTGGTGGAAAACACCGACCACCGGGATTTTGAAACCGCCCGCTGGGCGATGCCGATTTACCTGATTATTGCCAGCGCCTTTGTTCTACCTATTGCGGCAGCAGGCTTGTTGTCCCCGGAAGCCAGCGCGTCCGATCCGGACATTCTGATTCTGAACCTGCCAATTCTGGCCGGAGAACAATGGCTCGCTATCCTGGCATTCCTGGGCGGTGGATCAGCGGCGGCAGCAATGGTCATCGTCTGTTCGGTCGCCATCGCAACCATGGTCAGCAACGAAATCATCATGCCGGCGCTGCTGAAGTTCTTCCGCCCCGGCATGAACAAACGTTCCGATCTCAGCTACCTGCTACTCAGCATTCGACGGGTTGCTATCTTCGTGGTGCTACTCACTGCCTACGGGTTCTATCGCATGGCAGGAGCGGATTACAGCCTGACGGCCTTCGGGCTGCTCTCATTCGCCGCAGCGGCCCAGTTCGGGCCTGCACTTGTCGGAGGTATCCTCTGGCGCAAGGGCAACCATACCGGCGCTGTCTGGGGCCTTGGTCTTGGTTTCCTGATGTGGTGCTATACCCTGTTGTTACCCGCCTTGGCATCCACTGGCTGGTTAAGCGATACCCTTATTGATCATGGGGTTTGGGGCATTAACTGGACAAGGCCCACGGCTCTTTTCGGTTCTGAACTTGATCAGACCAGCCACGGCATTATCTGGAGCCTGGGCATCAACACCGTTACCTACATCGTTCTCTCGATGCTGACCCGCCAACGGGTGCGGGAAAAGATCCAGATCGCCTCGTTCTTCCACGATCCCCAACCGAGAGCTGAGACGCCGCAGCAACAGAGCTGGCAGGGTGAAATCTTGACCTCTGATCTGCAGGCAATCTCCGACCGTTTCATGGGGGAAGAGCGAGCCGAAGCCATCTTCCGCAACTACGAGCGGCGCAACGCCATTCGCCTGCACCCTCATAGGCCAGCTTCGTCACACCTGATGAAGTTCATTGAGCGGCAACTGGCATCGGTTATCGGGGCGTCCACGGCACGCGTGGTACTGGAGTCCACGCTCACCGGGCGGGACATGCAGATCGAGGACGTCGTGAGCATCGTCGATGAAGCCTCGCAGGCCATGACCTTCAGCCGGGAATTACTGCAATCGGCAATTGAAAACATCAGCCTGGGTGTTTCCGTCGTGAACCACCAACAACAGCTGGTGGTATGGAACCACCGCTACCTGGAGCAATTCAGCTACCCGAAGGGCTTCGTCCGGGTCGGCCGTCCGGTGGAAGACCTGATGCGGTACAACCTGACCAGTGCCAACCTGCCAGCGAGACGAATCGACGAGGTCATTGCTGATCGCTGCGCCAGCATGCGCGAGGGTCGGCCGATGTCCTACGAGCGACAACGACCGGACGGCACCGTACTGAGGATTGATGGTAGCCCGATTCCCGGAGGTGGTTACGTAACCACCTTCCAGGACATCACCGCTATGCGAAGGACCGAGCAAGCGCTGAAGGAAACCAATATCTACCTGGAGCAGCGCGTCAAAGAACGCACCCAGGAACTCCAGGTGATCAATGAGCAGATGCTCAAGGCGAAATCCGTGGCTGAACAGGCCAACCAGAGCAAAACCCGCTTCCTGGCGTCAGCAAGTCATGACCTTCTCCAACCCCTGAATGCCGCGCGCCTGTTCACCTCGGCTCTGGCGGGTAAAGCCAGGGATCCTGAAATGACCGAACTGGTGGACCACATTGACAGCTCGCTGGGCGCCGCCGAAGAAATCATCAGCACCCTATTGGACATCTCAAAGCTGGACGCCGGTGCACTGGAACCGGATATCGGTGTGTTTCCGGTTAACGAGATCATGCGGCACCTGGCAACCGATTTCTCTGCCATCGCAAAAGACCAGGGCCTGGATCTTCATGTTGTCCCCAGCAGCGCCTGGGTACGATCAGACTCAAAACTGCTGCGGCGCGTTATCCAGAATTTTCTTTCCAACGCCATTCGTTACACCCCAAGTGGGAAAATCCTGCTGGGCTGTCGGCGTCTGAAAGGGTATATCCGCATTGAGGTATGGGATACCGGGCCGGGTATTCCGGAAGACCAGCTTACTCACATCTTCGAGGAATTCCGTCGTTTTCAGCAGGGCCGGGACAAAAAAGGCCTTGGTCTGGGGCTCGCGATTGTCGACCGCATCTGTGGCATGCTAAATCACCCGGTGAACGTACAGTCAGTTCAGGGACTCGGCAGCGTATTCAGCATCACCGTGCCAGTTGCGCCGGCCGAGCAAAGTGACCAGAGCACCACCAAATCTGCACCCGCGTCGCGGCGTGTATCGAGCCTGGGAGGCCTTCACGTGGTCTGTATCGATAATGACCCTGCTATCCTCCATGGCATGAGTGCCTTGCTGGATAACTGGCACTGTGACGTGACAACAGCCGAAAGTCTGGAGGATGCTCGGGACAAACTGAACGGCACGAAACCGGACATCATATTGGCCGACTACCAATTGGACGATAACCGGAATGGGCTCGACGCCATGGACTCATTGAGGGACGAGATCGGCAATGATATACCTGGCATACTCATTACCGGCTATATGGCTCCGGACGTGAGGGAGGATGCGATCAACAGGGGCTACCAGATCCTTTATAAACCGGTGAAACCAGCCGCATTGCGAGCACTG